>JABFYB010000448.1 GCA_013361475.1 Hamadaea sp. | reverse complement strand
GCCGCCCCGGCCCAGCGTGGTGATGTCCTTGGTGTCCTGGGAGATGCCTTGGAACCCGGCGACGATCGCGATCGCGCCCTCGTCGAGCGCGCCGCGCAGCCGGCCCGGCGTCACGTCGATGATCCGCGCCTTGCCGTGCACCGAGGTCGTGATCACGCCGGCCTGCGATCCGGTGTAGGACCGGGCTTCGTAGCCCAGGTTGTGGATCGCCATCGCGAGCAGCGCCATCGAGATGCGCTCGCCCGCGGTCAGCAGCATGTCGAACTCACGCCCCGGCGGCAGCGGGCTGACCTGGTGTGCCAGATCGATCAGCTCGTCGGTCGTGTCACCCATCGCGGAGACGACCACGACGACCTCGTCGCCCGACTTGCGGGCGTTCACGATCCGCTCCGCGACCCGCTTGATCCGTTCGGCGTTGGCGACCGAGGAACCGCCGTACTTCTGCACCACCAGGGCCACGGTGGGGCTCTCCTCTCCTCGCCGGCTCTGCTGCCGAGATGACTGCCGCTGATTGCGGCGCACGGACTCCGCGCGGTGCGATCCGGGCGAAGGCACCTGTGAGGATACCGGCCCGCCCCCCTGATCAGCACAGTCCGTTCCCACGATCTGACCCGGCGTACAAGATCTGCGTGGGGTCCGGTCGGCGGGCGATCAGGCTGCGTCCTGGACCGCGCCGGGCCGGAAGGATTACGGCCGAAGATCGGCTGTGTCGTTGCACACCGGCGTGGCGCGGCGGTACGAGAATTCGCCCATGCGTGTCGCCCGACCCCTGCTCGCCCTCGTCGCCGTGGCGACCGCGGCCGCCCTCGCCACCGCCTGCAGTTCACCGCCGCCCACCGACGCCGATCCCACCACCGGCCCGGCCGCGCCGGACGACCCCCGGTCGGTGCTCGCGGCCCGCGCGGCCGCCGCGAAAGACCTGCGCCAGACCGCGCTCTACGCGCTCAAGACCACCGGCCGCGCCGACCGGTCCGTGTCGGTCACCGTCGCGCAGGACGGTGGGTGGAAGGTCGACGTCCCGGCCACGGCGCTGGGGGGCACGGTCGACATCTCGCTGGTACGCACCGGCGACGCGTACTACCAATGCGCGTTGCCGTCCGTGGCTCGACCGCAGAGCGGATGCGTACGCCTGACGAAGGTGGTGTCGGCGTACGACCCGAAGGTGCAGCACCTGTTCACCGACTGGCTGGAGGTGTTCATGGATCGCCAGGCCGCCTTGGCGGTGACGGCGGCGACGACGTTGCCCGGTGTCCAGGGCACCTGCTTCAGCGTCGACACGTCGGCGGTCTCCGTGAAGGCGCCGGTCGACCCCGGCATCTACTGCTACGCCGACAACGGAACCTTGACCGGTGCCCGGACCAGCGTCGGCACGCTCACCCTCGTCGGCGCGCCGACGCCCGCGCCGCCGACGATCACCCTGCCGGGAGCTGTCGTGCCGGGGCAGCCGCTGCCGAACGCGTCGCCGCCCGCGCCGTCGCTCACCCCGAGCGCGAAGCCGAGCGGTACGCCCAGCGGCAAGCCGACTGTGACGCCCACCACAAGCAGGGGCTGAGGGCGGTCCCAATTAGCCGGATTCACCCGGCACTCTCAGCGAACGTGAGTATCGTGGGCGGCCATAACGCCCCCTGGGGCGCCCCTGCCACCCCGGACGTGATCAGAGGAAAGTGCTTACCCCTCCGCGCATCACCGAAGATGTGACCGACCGGCTCCGCGCCGCCCACAGCGCGGTCGATGCCTGTCGTTCGGTGGTCGACGTCCTGGCCACGCACACCGACGCGTTGATCGCGACCCTCCTGCACGTTCACGATCATCTGCGGTGCGTCGCGGCGGCCGGCTCCTGGCACGTCTTCTCCTCGGTGCCGTTGGGCCGGGGCGTCGTCGGGCGCGTGTACGCGTCCGGGCGTACCGCTGTGCTCACGGACGTCACGACCGACCCGGAGTTCATCCGGCTCGGGCCGGACGTCGTCGCCGAGATCTGCGTACCGATCCTCGACCGAGCAGGTCAGCCGCTGGGCGCGCTGAACCTGGAGTGGACCAGTGAACTCGCCGCCACTCCCGATCTCGGAGCTTGGCGAGCCCTCGCCGAAGAACTCGGGAAGGTCCTCGGGGCCCGGATCGACGAGCTGGGCGGGCCGCCGGCCGAGACGCAGGCCGAGAAGCTGCTTCGTCACAGCGTCGCCCTCTCCGCGGCGGGGACCGAGGCCGAGGTGTACGCACGGGTCGCCGAAGCAGCACGGGACGTCTCCGGACTCTCCTCGGCCGTCGTGCTCACCCCGATCGTCGGGGACTCGCCGGAGGCGGTCGAAGTGCCGGCCGGGGTCACCGGGAGCGCCGCCCTCTTCATCGGCGGTGTCGTGTTGCGCAGCAGCTCCCCGGGGCGTCGCGACCGGGCGCTCGTGCAGCGGCTGGCCGACCTCGGCGGGCGGGAGCTGGGCGTACTGCTCGATCGGGCGCGCCGGCACGGCACGTCGTTCACCCTCGGCGACCCGGACCAACTCGACCCGCGCGGCTTCGAGGCGGTCACCAAGGCGGGCGTACGCACGATGATCGTCGCGCCGATCGGCCCGGGGGCGCTGGGCGGCGTACTGGTCGCCTTCGACGACGTGACCGCCCATCCGGAGCCGGCCCGGGTCAGCCTGCTCGAACTGCTCGGCACCCAGGCGTGGACCTGCCTCGACCGGCTGCACTCGCTCACCCGGCTCCGGCATCGGGCCAGCTCCGATCCGCTGACCGGACTGCGGCACCACGGGCCGTTCGGCGAGCGGCTGGCGGCGGCCGAACCCGGCCGGACGGCATTGCTCGCGATCGACGTGGACCAGTTCAAGATCATCAACGACACTTACGGTCACGCGGCGGGCGACCGCGCGCTCGTCGACCTGGCCCGGGCGCTCGAAAGCACCCTTCGGCACGGGGACGAGCTGTATCGGATCGGCGGTGACGAGTTCGTCGCCGTCGTCGAAGTGCCCAGTGTGAGCGAGGCGGTCGCGGTCGCCGAGCGGCTGACGGCGGCGGCCCGCCGCGTCGGGCGGACGATCTCCGTCGGCGTCGCCCTGCAACGGCGTGACGAACTGGGCGAGACCACGCTCAACCGGGCCGACCAGGCGCTCTACGAGGTCAAACGGCGCGGCCGCGACGGCGTCCAATTCGCCGCCTAACCCTCCCACCCGGTTTTTTCGCGCGATCATGAACTATCGGTCGTGATCAACCGGCGTGTCGCGTCCGGACCATCCTGATCAACTCCGCGAGCGGGTGATCGACTTGTCAGCGGGTGCGCGTACGCGATCGGGCGAGGACCGCGCCGAGCGTCATGACCGCGGCCGCGACGGCGACCCGGCGGCGCGACCGTTCTCGTTCCTTCGCGTGCGACTGCGCGTTCGCCACGACCGGGCTGACGTGATCGGGCCGCAGCGGCGGCAGCATCGGGGGCACGACGCCTCGCGACGGCGTCGACGGTCTCTGCGGTGTCGGCCGTGTACGCGTCGTCGGTGCGGCTGTCCTCGGTGGGACCAGCGTTCGCGGTGACGGAACGGCCGGCGGGCGTACGCGGACCGGCCGCGATTTCGGTGCGACCGACGGCCTCGGCGGGACGGCGACCACCGGCGGCGGACTCAGGGAAGTAGACGGCGAAGGAGATGCCGACGGACTGACCGGACTCGGGCTCTGCGGTGGGCGTACCACTGGGGAAGGAGAAATCGGCGACGGCGACGGACTCGCGGGCGGAACCGGGACCACCGCGCAGCTCGCGGCATCGGCGGCAGTGAGCGGCGCGCCCGCCGCGATCCGCGTGGCCGCGTGCCCGTCGAGCGGTACGCGATAAGTCGCCCCACTCTCGTTGTGCAGCGCGAACAGCGCGTTGTGATCGAGCCAGACCGCGCCGTAGCTGCCCCGGGGCAGCCCGGCGGGGAAGCCGAGCGTCGTGACCGTGCCGTCGACGCCGACCGAGATCAGGGCAGGCCGGTCGGACGTGGTCGAGACGGCGAGCAGCGTGCCGCGGGTGGGGTCGAAGGCCCAGTCGCCGATCGACACCGGTGCGCTCAGCGGGATCGGCGCGGCCCGGACCAGCCCGGCGATGCGGATCGTGATCAGGTCGTCGCCGCTCAGGAGGAGCAGCGTGCCGGCGTGCGCGGCGCCGACGAAGACGTCGCCCAACCCCCGGGCCTCCCCGAGAACACTGATCTGCCCAAGGCTGGAGATACGCACGAACTGTGCCCGCGCGCCCACAGGCTGTGCGATGCCGTAGAGGGAGTTGTCGTCGTCGCGGCCGATCGCGTTGATCCGCTGGGGGAGCACACGTATCGACATCGGCTCGCCACTCGGGCCCACGATGACCAAAGTGGACGAGCCGGCGACGGTACGCACCTGAACCGGATCGCACGTCCCCACCGGGCCGGCAGCCGCCATGGCGGCCCACCCGACCAGCGGGAACACCCCAGCCGCGGCGTACGCGATCACCCGCATAACGAGCACAACGCCGCCCGTTACGAGGCGTGACGGACACCGTTCTGGTCTACGTGGGACTGATCATCGGGGGCATCCTGGTCGCCGTCGTCACGGCACTCGTCGCGGCCGGCATCGTCATCGTCGTCCAGCGGTTCACCGACGCCGCCCGGGAACGCCACGACGGCTACGTCGACGCCATCGGCATGGTCTTCGCCGTCGTCGGCGTGCTCTACGCCATCGTGCTGGCCTTCGTCGTCATCACCGTCTGGGACCAGATGGGCTCCGCCCGGGAAGACTCCTTCACCGAGGCGACCGCACTCGTTGACGTCTACGCGTACGCCGAGAACACCGCCGACCCGGCCCGCTCCGAGATCCAACTCCTCGCCCGCTCCTACGCCGACCAGGTCATCCGCGACGAATGGCCCGCGATGCAACACCACGAAACCGTCCCACTGAACGGCTGGAACACCCTCGACCGGCTGCGGGAAGCAGTCCGAGGCACCGCCCCGGACGCCGAAGCCTCAGACGCCGCCGTCGACTCCTACGAAGCCGCGATGAACGCCGTCACCACCGCCTCCGAAGCCCGCTCGGCCCGCGCGACCGCCTCCACCCGCGGCCTACCGCTCGTGATGTGGTTCCTACTCGTCGGCGGCGGCCTGCTCACCATCGCCTTCGCGTACCTGTTCGACATCGCCGGGCTCGTGCCCCAACTCATCTTCACCGTCGGGCTCACGGTCATGGTCGTGCTGCTGTTGTACGCCGTCTACCAGCTCGAATATCCGTTCGCCCGGGGCGAGCGCATCGAACCCGACGCGTTCCGGTTCGCCCTGGCGCGATTCGCCCAACTGTCCGG
>JABFYB010000635.1 GCA_013361475.1 Hamadaea sp. | reverse complement strand
CGTCGACCGACGCGTTCCGGCGTACGACGGCCAAGCACAACGTGCTGGCGATCGTCGCGCTGCTGACCGTGGCCCTGTCCGTGCTGACCTTCGGCATCCTGGCCCCGATCGGCGCCATTCTCGGGCACTTCGCGCTCCGGCAGATGAAAGGCCGGGAACAGACCGGCCGGGGCATGGCGCGGGCCGCCGTCATCCTGGGCTGGACGTTCACCTTCTTCCTGCCCTGCATCACGCTGTTCCTCGGGATGGGCACCATCCTCGCGTTGCTCAAGGCGGCGGCCGAGCTGATCGGCCTGTTCGCCGGATGAGAACGAGCGACGCGGCTATTCCGTGGCTGAGAGTGACGGCCTTCACACTCCCGATGACGATCTTCTGATCGCCGGGCAGTCTTGCCTGCATGGCAGCCCCCGCTCGCACCTCCGCCACGCCTCGCAAGCTCGTTCGCGCCGCCCTGGTCGCGGTGCTCGCCGGGGCGGTCGTCGCTGGACTGGCGGTGCCCGGTACCGCGCTGGCGGCCTGGGCGGTCGACCACGCCGGGGTCGCCTGGGACGACCTGCCCGAGGCGTTGCAGAACCCGGCCCGGCAGGAGGCCAGCTACCTGTACGCCAGCGACGGCAAGACGCTGCTCACCACGTTCTACGACCAGAACCGCCGCGACGTGAGCCTCGACGAGGTCGCGCCGGTGCTGCGGCAGGCGGTCGTGGCCGCCGAGGACTCCCGGTTCTACGAGCACGGCGGCGTGGACCTCAAGGGCATCCTGCGCGCGGTGGTGGCCAACGGTGCGAGCGGCGAGGTCGAGCAGGGCGCCTCCACACTGACCATGCAGTACGTCCGGAACGTGCTGAAGAACGACCCCAGCTTGACCGACGAGGAACGTGCGGCCGCGACGCAGGTGACCGCCGGCCGCAAGATCAACGAAGCCCGGTACGCGATCACGCTGGAGACCCGGCTGACCAAGGACCAGATCCTGGAGCGGTACCTCAACATCGCGTACTTCGGGCACGGGGCCTATGGCGTGTACGCCGCCGCCCACACCTACTTCTCGAAGGACCCGAGCAAGCTGACCCTGGACGAGGCGTCGCTGCTGGCCGGTCTGCTCCAGTCGCCGGAGTCCGACAACCCGATCGACGGCGACACCAGCCGGGCGCTGACCCGGCGCAGCTACGTCCTGCAGGCCATGGTCGGGCTCGGTGAGATCACCGCCGACCAGGCGAAGACGGCCACCGACGCCGAGCTGAAGCTGACCCCCGGGGCGTCGCCGAACGACTGCACCGCGGCCAAGGCCTCGACCGGCTACTTCTGCGACTACTTCCGCAGCTGGTGGCAGTCGCAGGCGGCGTTCGGCGAGACGGCGGCCGACCGGCTGCAAGCGCTCAAGACCGGCGGCTACCGCATCGTCACGTCGCTCGACGCCAAGGTCCAGGCGACCGCACAGGCCCAGGTGCTGACCGTGTACGGCTACACGAACAAGCGCGTCTCGCCGATGGCGGTCGTGCAGCCCGGCACGGGCAAGGTCCTCGCGTTGGCGGTGAACCGCCACTACAGCGCCGCCGCCGGGGCCGGCAACACCATGAACCAGCTCGTCGCCGGCAACGGCACGAGTCTGCCGGGCTACCAGGCCGGTTCCACGTTCAAGATGTTCACGATGCTGGCCGCGCTGGAGGCGGGCAAGACGCTGGACACCGGCTACTACTCGCCGAACCAGTACAAGTCCCAGTACGCGGACTCCGGGCCGAACAGCTGTGACGGCTACTGGTGCCCGGAGAACGCCGCGGCCTCGATGGCCGGATACCGGAACATGTGGACCGGCTTCGGCCGCTCGGTGAACACCTACTTCGTGCAGCTGGAGGAGGCCGTCGGCGCGGACAAGGTCGTCGAGATGGCCGAGCGCCTCGGCATCCAGTTCCGGTCCAAGGAGAACCAGCAGAACGCGCAGGACGCGTCGAGCTGGGGCGCGTTCACCCTCGGCACCTCGCTGACCACGCCGCTGGACCTGGCCAACGCGTACGCCACCGTCGCAGCCGAGGGCAAGTACTGCTCCCCCACGCCGATCTCGTCGATCGTGGACGCCGACGGCAAGGCGATCGCGGCCGGGCAGCCCGACTGCAAGCAGGTCATCAGCGCCGAGGTCGCCCGGGCCGCGACCGACGCCGCCCGATGCCCGGTCGGTCAGCAGTCGGCGTACCACCGGTGCAACGGCGCGACCGCGAGTTCGGTCGCCGGCATCGTCGGCAGCCGGGACGTCGCGGGCAAGACCGGCAGCTCCGACGGCAACGTCACCGAGTCGTTCGTCGCGTACACGCCGCAGATGGCCATCGCGTCGATCGCGGCCAACCCGACCACCAGCAAGGACGCCGTCGGCGCCGCCGTCCAGCGAGACGTGATCCAGGCGGTCGCGCGTACGCTCAACACCTCGCTCAAGGGCGTCGCCGAGAAGAAGTTCACCGCACCGAAGCTGACCAGTGCGTTCGCGTCGGGTTTCGAGCCGCGCGAGGAGCCGAGCCCCACGCCGTCGGAGTCCACGGGCCGGAACAACGGCAACGACAACGGCGGCCGGAAGAACCGGAACACGACGCCGACGCCCTCGACCAGCCCGACCAGCGGGCTCGGCGGAATCTTCGGCGGCTGGGGCAACTGACGCCGAGGCGATGATCCTATAGGATCTTGCGACGTGAGGGTCGCACTGTTCGTCACGTGCCTGGCCGACGCCATGTTTCCCGACGTCGGGCGAGCGACGGTGGCGGTGCTGGAACGCCTCGGCGTCGAGGTCGTCTTGCCGCCCGGGCAGACCTGCTGCGGGCAGATGCACGTCAACACCGGATATCCGCGGCAGGCGACCAAGCTCGTCCGCAACCACGTCGCGGCGTTCGAGCCGTTCGACTACGTCGTCGCTCCGTCCGGCTCCTGCGTCGGCTCGGTACGCCACCAGCACGCGATGGTCGCCCGCAACTCCGGCGACACCGCGCTGGCCGACCGGGCGCAGTCGGTCGCGGGCCGTACCTACGAGTTGTCGGAGTTCCTCGTCGACGTCCTCGGCGTTGAGGACGTCGGGGCGGCGTACCCGCATCGGGTCACCTATCACCCGACCTGTCACAGCCTGCGGATGCTGCGCGTGGACGACAAACCGCTGCGCCTGCTCCGCCGCGTACGCGGACTGGACCTCGTCGAGCTGCCCGGCGCCGACCAGTGCTGCGGCTTCGGCGGCACCTTCGCGGTCAAGAACGCCGACACCTCGACAGCGATGCTGGCCGACAAGATGCGCAACGTGCTGTCCACCCGGGCGGAAGCGGTCTGCGCCGGCGACTCGTCCTGCCTGATGCACATCGGCGGTGGGCTCTCGCGGCTGCGCACCGGCGTACGCCCGGTCCATCTGGCCGAGATCCTCGCCAGCACCGGGAGCCTTTCATGACACGGACGTTCCTGGGGATGCCGCATGCCCCGGCCGGGGTCGGCCATCTGCACGGCAAGCGGCCGTTCCCCGACGCCGCCCGGGACGCCCTGGCCAACCCTCAACTCCGGCGCAACCTGGGCCACGCGACCGCCACCATCCGGGCCAAGCGCGCCGCTGTGGTCGGCGAACTCGATGACTGGGAAGAGCTTCGCCGCGCCGGGGAGGCGCTCAAGGCGTACACGATGGCTCATCTGGACGAGTTGCTGCCGCAGCTGGAGGCGGCCGTGACCGCCCGCGGCGGGATCGTGCACTGGGCGCGGGACGCGACCGAGGCGAACCAGATCGTGGTGGAGCTGGTCCGCGCGACCGGCGCGGACGAGGTCGTGAAGGTCAAGTCGATGGCCACCGCGGAGATCGGCCTGAACGAGGCCCTGGCCGCCGCCGGGATCGCGGCCGTCGAGACCGACCTGGCCGAGTTGATCGTCCAGTTGGGACACGACGAGCCGAGCCACATCCTGGTGCCGGCCATCCACCGCAACCGGGCCGAGATCCGCGAGATCTTCCTCCGCGAAATGCCGGGGGTCGATCCGGAGCTGACTGACGAGCCCCGGCGACTCGCGATGGCCGCGCGGGCGCACCTGCGCGCCAAGTTCCTCACCACGAAGGTAGCGATCTCCGGGGCGAACTTCGGCGTCGCCGAGACCGGCACGATCACCGTCGTGGAGTCCGAGGGCAACGGCCGGATGTGCCTGACCCTGCCGGACACCCTGATCACCGTGATGGGCATCGAGAAGGTCGTGCCGACCTGGACCGACCTCGAAGTCTTCCTCCAGCTGCTGCCTCGGTCGTCGACCGGCGAGCGGATGAACCCCTACACCTCCACCTGGACCGGGGTGACGCCGGGCGACGGGCCGCAGGCCTTCCACCTCGTTCTGGTCGACAATGGACGGACGGCGGTGCTGGCCGACCCGGCCGGGCGCTCGGCGCTCCACTGCATCCGCTGCTCGGCCTGCCTCAACGTGTGCCCGGTCTACGAACGCGCGGGCGGGCACGCCTACGGCTCGGTCTACCCGGGGCCGATCGGCGCGGTGCTGACCCCGCAGCTGACCGGCGCCGCCACCTCGCTCCCGTACGCCTCCAGCCTGTGCGGGGCGTGTTTCGACGCCTGCCCGGTACGCATCGACATTCCCTCGATGCTGGTGCACCTGCGCTCCACCCAGCCGCATCCGCCTGCCGAGAAGGCCGTCATGGCGGCGACCGCGTGGACGATGTCGTCGGCGGGCCGGTTCCGGCTCGGCGAACGGCTGCTGCGGCTCGGCCGGTTGATCACCCGCCGGGGACGGATTCGGCGGCTGCCGCCGCCGCTGTCGGCCTGGACCGACACCCGCGATCTGCCCGCGCCGCCAAAGCAGACCTTCCGGGATTGGTGGGCTGCCCGATGACCGCTCGCGACGACGTGCTGGCTCGGATCCGGGCCGCCAATTCCGGTGTCGCAGCGCCCGCGATCCCCCGCGAGTATCGGCGTACCGGGTCGCTTACCGGTGCCGCGTTGCTGGAGCTGTTCACCGACCGGCTCGTCGACTACAAGGCCACTGTCGTGCCGTGTACGCCGTCCGCCCTAGCGGCGACGCTCGCCGACATCTGTCGCGACTGGACAGTCGTGGTCCCGCCGTCGTCCGAGCTGACCGTGCCCGGCGCCGTCCCGGACGACGGGCTCGCGTACGCCCAGCTCGACGAGATCGACGCCGTCCTCACCGGCTGCGCCGGCGCCTGCGCCGAAACCGGCACCATCGCCCTCGACACCGGACCCGACCAAGGTCGCCGCGCCCTGACCCTGATCCCCGACCGGCACGTCTGCGTCGTCCGGGCCGACCAGGTCGTGCCCACGGTGCCCGAGCTGCTG
>JABFYB010000431.1 GCA_013361475.1 Hamadaea sp. | reverse complement strand
GCCGGCGTACGGTGTTCGCCCCGGGTGGGGCGCAGCCAGGCGGGAAGGACATCGACCACACCCGCAGCGTAGTGCGCCTCACGAAACACGGGGGGATACCGGTTTGGCGCGTCCCGAACCGGTCGGGTAAAGTTCCTCCTCGGCAGTGGGAAGCCTTCGGGTTACCGGTGTCGATGGGGTATGGGGTAATTGGCAGCCCAACTGATTCTGGTTCAGTTAGTCTAGGTTCGAGTCCTGGTACCCCAGCAACCGAGCGCGATTTAGCGCCCGGGAGCTGGATCTGGTAAGGTTCAGTTCGCCGCCGGAAGGCGGCAAAAGTGTGAATAAGGAAAGTTCTACGGCCCCGTCGTCTAGCGGCCTAGGACGCCGCCCTCTCAAGGCGGTAGCGCCGGTTCGAATCCGGTCGGGGCTACAGACAGCGCCGCACTCCTTCGAGTGCGGCGCTTTGCTTTGCGCTCGTTCTCCCTGCAGATCACGGTTACGCAGGCTTCCGCGGGCGCGTTTGGCATGCGTAACCGTGATCTGCAAGGAAGGGGCTACAGGCCGGAGAGGCGCTGGCCGGCGCGCACCACCGCCATGGCGTGGCGGTCGCCGGGCCGGCGGCCGAGGCGTTCGATCGGGCCGGAGACGCTGATCGCGGCGATCACCCGTCCGGTGCGGTCGCGGATGGGAGCGGAGACGCTCGCCACACCGGCTTCCCGTTCGGCGACCGACTGCGCCCACCCGCGGCGGCGTACCTCGGCGAGGGTTTTGCCCGTGAACTTGGAGCGCGGGAGCAGCGGCATGACCGCCTCCGGCGGTTCCCAGGCCAGCAGCACCTGCGCTGCCGACCCGGCCGTCATCGGCAGTATCGCGCCGACCGGCACGGTGTCGCGCAGGCCGGAGGCGCGTTCGGCGGCGGCCACACAGATGCGCTCGTCCGCTCGGCGCAGGTACAGCTGGGCGCTTTCGCCCGTGTTGTCGCGTAGGGCGGCTAGGAGCGGCTCGGCTGCGGTCAGCAGGACGTCGGGCGCGGCGTTGGCGAGCTCCCCGAGGCGGGGGCCCGGGCGCCAGCGGCCCTGCGTGTCGCGTACCAGCATGCGATGGATCTCCAGGGCCTGCGCCAGCCGGTGCGCCGTTGCCCGCGGCAGCTTGGTGCGTTCGACGAGTTCGGCGAGGCTCGCGCCGTCGACGCAGGCGGCCAGAATCACTACCGCCTTGTCAAGGACGCCCACGCCAGACATACTGTGTCCCACACACCGAAACATACCTCCCAAAAGCTGGGATGTCCATATGGTGGGAGTAACAGTGACCAAGACGTTGGCCCAGAAGGTCTGGGACGCGCACGTAGTCCGATCCGCAGCCGGCGAACCCGATCTGCTTTACATCGACCTGCATCTGCTCCATGAGGTGACCAGCCCACAGGCCTTCGACGGCCTGCGGATGGCCGGCCGCCCGGTGCGGCGGCCCGATCTCACGATCGCGACCGAGGATCACAACACCCCCACGGACAACCTCCTCACGATCGCCGATCCGGTCAGCCGGACCCAGATCGAGACGCTGCGCCGCAACTGCGCCGAGTTCGGCGTGAAGCTGCACCCGCTGGGCGACCCCGAGCAGGGCGTCGTCCACGTCATGGGGCCGCAGCAGGGCCTCACGCAGCCCGGCACGACGATCGTCTGCGGCGACTCGCACACCTCGACGCACGGCGCGTTCGGCGCGCTGGCGTTCGGCATCGGCACCAGTGAGGTCGAGCACGTCCTCGCCACGCAGACGCTGCCGCAGGCGCGGCCCAAGCAGATGGCGGTGAACTTCGTCGGCGAACTGCAGCCCGGAGTGACCGCCAAGGACCTGATCCTGGCGCTGATCACCCAGGTCGGCACCGGCGGCGGGCGGGGCTACGTGGTGGAGTACCGCGGCCCGGTCATCGAGCAGCTCTCCATGGAGGGCCGGATGACCATCTCGAACATGTCCATCGAGTGGGGCGCCAAGGCCGGCCTCATCGCGCCCGACGAGACCACCTTCGCCTGGCTCAAGGGCCGCCGGTTCGCGCCGCAGGGCGATGCCTGGGACGCGGCCGTCGAGTACTGGCGTACGTTGCGCACCGACGACGGGGCGGTCTTCGACCGGGAGGTGACCCTCGACGTCAGCCAGGTCACCCCGTTCGTCACCTGGGGCACCAACCCGGGGCAGGGTGCGCCGCTGAACGCCGCGATCCCGGACCCCGAGTCGTTCGTGGACGAAGCCGAGAAGGCCGCCGCCGAGCGGGCGCTGGCGTACATGGGCCTCACCCCGGGGCAGAAGCTGCGGGACGTCGAGGTCGACGTGGTCTTCGTCGGCTCGTGCACCAACGGGCGGCTGGAGGACCTGCGGGCCGCCGCCGGCGTACTCAAGGGCCGCAAGGTGGCCGACGGCGTACGCATGCTGGTGGTTCCCGGTTCCGCCGCGGTCCGGGCGGCCGCCGAGGCCGAAGGACTGGACCAGGTGTTCACCGAGGCGGGCGCCGAATGGCGGTTCGCGGGCTGTTCCATGTGTCTGGGCATGAATCCGGACACGCTGAAGCCGGGGCAGCGGTCGGCCTCGACCTCGAACCGCAACTTCGAGGGCCGGCAGGGCAAGGGCGGGCGTACGCACCTCGTCTCCCCGCCCGTCGCCGCCGCCACCGCCGTCGTCGGTCGTCTGGCCGCACCCGCCGACCTGGCCTGACCGAAAGAAACTGGAGAACGCGAGACATGGACAAGTTCACCAGCCACACCGGGGCGGCCGTCCCGCTGCGCCGATCTAACGTGGACACGGACCAGATCATCCCGGCGGTGTACCTGAAGCGGGTCACCCGCACCGGGTTCGAGGACGGGCTGTTCAGCGCCTGGCGCGAGGATCCCGCCTTCGTGCTCAACGATCCGGCGTACGCCGGGGCGTCGATTCTGGTCGCCGGCCCCGAATTCGGTACCGGCTCGTCGCGGGAACACGCCGTCTGGGCCCTGCGCGACTGGGGTTTCCGGGTCGTCATCGCTCCCCGATTCGGTGACATCTTCCGGGGGAATTCGTTGAAGCAAGGCCTGTTGACGGTCGAGCTACCCATCGACGCAGTCGAAAGTCTTTGGGCCCGTTCGGAAGCGGACCCGACGGCGGAGGTGACTGTGGACCTCACCGCTCGGGAAGTTCGCGCCGGGGCTTCTACCTGGGCTTTCGAGCTGGATGACTTCAGCCGCTGGCGGTTGCTGGAAGGCTTGGACGACATCGGCCTGACCCTCCTGCACGCCGACTCGATCACCGCTTTCGAGGCCACACGCCCGGCGTACCAACCGGTTGTCGCCTGACTCCACGAATGCCCGAGGCCCGCGCTCAACGAGCGCGGGCCTCACTTTTGTTGCACACTGCCAGTTAGAGACATACGCGCGACACAAATGCCGTTTACCCGTCACGTGTTTGGAAATGTGTATGGCAGGGCTTACCGTGCGCGAAGAATGACTGGTTGAAAGTCCAGTAAGGAAACACTCGGGAGGGAACCGTGAACAAGGCCGAGCTCATCGAGGCGCTCGCCGCCCGGTTGGGGGATAAGAAGACCGCAACCGCCGCGCTGGACGCCGTTCTGGCCGAAATCGAGACCGCTGTCACCAAGGGCGACAAGGTTTCGCTGACCGGCTTCGGCGTCTTCGAGAAGCGGCAGCGCGCCGCCCGGACCGCGCGTAACCCGCGCACCGGCGAAGCGGTGAAGGTGCCGAAGACGGCCGTTCCGGCGTTCCGCGCCGGTGCCGGCTTCAAGGAGGCGGTGGCGAGCGGCAAGCAGCCCGCCGCGGCCAAGAAGACGGCGACTGCCGCGGCGAAGAAGACCGCGGCCGCCAAGAAGACCACGGCGACGGCGGCGGCCAAGAAGACCACCGCGGCCGCGAAGAAGGCGGCGCCGACCAAGAAGGCGACCGCGACGAAGGCCGCTGCCAAGAAGACGGCTCCGGCGAAGAAGGCGGCGACCAAGTCGGCGCCCGCCAAGAAGTCGGTGGCGGCGAAGAAGGCTCCGGCCAAGAAGGCCGTGACCAAGGCGACCGCGGCCAAGAAGGCTCCGGCGAAGTCGGCGGCCAAGGCGACCGCGAAGAAGGCGCCCGCCAAGAAGGCTCCGGCGAAGAAGGCCGCTCGACGCTGAGAAGGCTGACACCTAACAGGCGCCCGTGGTTCCACGGGCGCCTGTTCGCGTACGCACTGCCAGACGAGCGCGCTAGCTGGATTGGGCGGTCGCGCCGGACAGCAGCACCAGTTGCGGATCCCGCCCGGTACGCCGCTGCCACACCCCGTCGGCACCGAGGTCGAAGCCACCGGACTCGTCGGCGAGGTAGAGCTCCATCATCGAGCTGAGCTGCTGGATCGAAGCCGGATCGGCGACCCGGACGAGGGCTTCCACTCGCTGATCGAGGTTGCGCCGCATGACGTCGGCCGAACCCAGCCACCACTGGGCGACCGCACCCTGACCGAACCGGAACACCCGGGAATGCTCCAGGAACCGGCCGAGCACCGAGCGTACGCGGATGCGCTCGGACAGGCCGCGTACGCCGGGCCGCAGCGTGCACATGCCGCGTACGACCAGATCCACCTGGGTTCCGGCGCGGGAGGCGGCGTACAGGGCGTCCACGATGTCTTCGTCGACGAGGGAGTTCACCTTCATCTGGATGAGTCCCCGGCGACCCCGTCCAGCCTGCCCCTCGATCAGTTCCAGCAGACCGGACCGGACGCCTTCGGGGGCCACCAGCAGCCGCCGGTAGGACGGGGGCCGGCCGTATCCGGTGAGGCGGTTGAACAACTCGGTGACGTCCTCGCCGACTTCGGGAGCGGCGGTCAGCAGACCGAAGTCCTCGTAGAGCCGCGCGGTCTTCGGGTGGTAGTTGCCCGTGCCGACATGGCAATAGCGGCGCAGAACCGCACCTTCCTCGCGTACGACCAGGGCTATCTTCGCGTGGGTCTTCAACCCGACGAGCCCGTAGACCACGTGGCAGCCCGCGCGTTCCAGCGTCCGGGCCCAGCCGATGTTGGCCCATTCGTCGAACCGGGCCTTCACCTCGACCACCACCACGACCTGTTTGCCCGCCTCGGCCGCGTCCACGAGGGCGTCCACGATCGGGGAGTCGCCGCTGGTCCGGTAGAGGGTCTGCTTGATCGCCAGGACGTTGGGATCGGCGGCGGCCTGCTCGATGAAGCGCTGAACGCTCGTGGAGAACGAGTGGAACGGGTGGTGCACCAGGATGTCGCCGTCGCGGATGACGGAGAAGATGCTGCGTTCGCCGTCGCGCAGGCGCGGATGGGTGGGCGGGACGAAGCTCGGCTCCTTCAGCTC
>JABFYB010000811.1 GCA_013361475.1 Hamadaea sp. | reverse complement strand
GTCATTCCTCGGATGAGTACTCGCCACTCATGTGGATGGTCGCGGCACCGGGAACGGTGGAGGCATGACCAACCGACTCGTCATCCTCGTCCTGTCTGCTGTGCTCGTCGCCGTCACCGGCTGTGACGCGGACTCCGCCCCGGACGTAGCCCCGGCGGTGTCGGCCGCGCAGGCGCAGAAGGCCGACACCGGCGAGGTCGCCCGGCAAGGGCAGATCAACGCCGATCTGAGCATCACGGGCGACCTCGCTGCCCGCGTCGTCGGCAAGGGTGGCGTCTGCGACGCGACCGACTGGAGCTTCATCAGCGATCAGGACTTCGGCGTACGACCGCGGTTCACCTTCGAGGTGGAGATCGACTCGATGCCGAAGCTGGCGCTCAACATCGACGGCGACTCCTACGTGGCGTTCCCCGGCAGCAAGCAGGGCCAGTTCGAGATCACGCCGGAGAAGATCCGGCTCGACGCCGACGTGGTGAGCTTCCAAGGCCGCAAGAGCCACCTCAAGGGCGTACTGGTCTGCGAGAAGGTGTAGCGCCGAGCGCCTCCGCCAGCTCGGCGCGGCCGCGTACGCCGAGTTTGGCGTACACGCGGTAGAGGTGGTTCTCGACCGTCCGGGCCGACACCGTCAACCGATCGCTGATCTCCTGATTGGACAGTCCTGCGGCGGCCAGGGCGGCGATCTCCCGTTCCCGGGCGGTCAGCTCGACGCGTATCGCCGACGGCCACCAGGGCAACGGGGTCACCTCGTGCTCGTCCTGCACCCGCGTACGCCAGACGGCGGCGGCCGTCGCCGCCCGGTTCCGCCCCGCACGGGCGAAGCCCTGGGCCGCATGGTCGGCCGCCTCCGCCGCCAACCCGTACGCACCCCGGTCGGCGTACGCGTCGGCCAGCGCGCGGAACGCGTCCGGTTCGGGTGCGGCCAGCGTGCGGGCGAAGTCGGCGTGGACACCGGTGTACGCATGA
Organism: Hamadaea sp.; assembly: GCA_013361475.1. Classification (GTDB taxonomy): domain Bacteria; phylum Actinomycetota; class Actinomycetes; order Mycobacteriales; family Micromonosporaceae; genus Hamadaea. The sequence continues at coordinate 4,343 of JABFYB010000811.1, read as the reverse complement.
CGGATCGGTACGCGGTCCAGCCACCGCGCCGCCCGGGTGGGCTGCCCGATCCGGGCGACCAGCAGGGCGACCTCCACCGCCAACTGGTACGCCCCCTGCTCGATCGTGCGCTCGGCGAGCGCGCCGAGCCGCGCCACCGCCTCCGTCGTCCGCCCGGCGCAGGCGAGCACGAATCCGTGGCTGCGTTCCTCCTCGTCGACGAGGACCCAGTACGCCGGCCGCTCGGATCGGTACGCCTCGGCCTCGGCCAGGGCATTGAACGCGGCGGATGTCCGTCCGGCAGCCGCCTCGGCGAGGGCCAGTCGGCACAGCATGCCGTGCAGCGAGGTGCCCGGGGCGTGCAGCCGTCCGACGGCGATCGCCGCACGCTGTTCCTCGGCGGCGGTCTCCCAGCGGCCGCGTTCCGCGGCGAGGGCGGCCCGGGTGCTGGTCGCGATGCACATCATGTCCGGCCGCAGCACTTCGCTGCCCAGGGCGAGCAGATCGGCCGCCACCTCGTCGGCCTCGTCGAGGCGGCCCATCGCGGCCAGAGTGCCGCAACGGCCGAACCTCATCGCCACCCGCGCCTCGGTCGGCACCTCGTCCGTGTCGTGCTCGGCGAGCAGGGCGTACGCGGTGTCGAGCCGGCCGGTCTGATAGTTCGCGGCGGCCAGCATGTGCACCGCCCACATCTGATGCGGCTGCACCGTCCGTAAAAGCGGATCGTCCGCGCAGACGCCGATCGCCTCCTCGTACCGGGCGGCGCTGCTCAACGCATACGCGCGATGGACGGCGAGCGACGGCTGCGCCGGAAGTCCGTCCAGGTAGGACAGCGCCAGGTCGGACCGCATGCCGCGGCAGTACGTGGCCACCACGGCGGCGACGTCGACTTCATCGGGCGTACCGGTCGGCGTCAGCAGTTCGGCGGCGGCGTCTTCGTGCCGTCCCTTCCGCGTCAGCACGCGCGCCAGCACCCGACTCCGTTCCGGGTCCGGTGCCGCGCGTCGAGCCAGATCCTCCGCGTCGTCCCAGCGGCCCCGTTCCAAGGCCGCGACCGCGGCGGCCAGCAGATCCGCGTCAGCGGGCCGATCCCCGGCGTCGTCGAGCAGCTTCACCCGCAGCAGGGGATCACCGTCCGCGTCGAGGCACTCGGCGAGCTGCCGGCTGACGCGGCGCATGGTCGCGGCCGACGTCGTGGTCCGCAGCACTTCGGCGTACAAGGGAGTGGACAGGGTGACCAGCCGGCTGCCCGGCGGCGTCACGAGATGCCCGCGATCCGCCAGCGCCTCGACAACCTCGAGCCGTGTGGCGCGCGCGAGCACATCGAAGGCGAGCGGCTCACCCAGCGCGATCATGGCAAGCACGTCGCGTTCCTCAGCGGTGCAGCCGGCGAGCCGCTCGCTGAAGATCTCGGCGATGGACGCCGTCGCCCGCCACGCGCCGGTCCATTGCCAGACGCCCGCTCGCTCGTTCAGCTGCCCGCTCGCCAGCCCGGCCTCGACGAGCTCCCGGCACAACAGCGCGCTGCCGCCGGTGAGCCGGTGCAGGCGCGACACCGTGTACGCGTCGACCGGCGCGCCCAGGGCCGCGCCGAGCACTGTGGCGAGCTGCTCGGCGGTGAACGGCTCGACCGGTACGCGTCGCGCGTGCCGATCGCGCCATAGCCGGTTCACAGTGGCCGCCACGACGGTGTCCGAGCGTGCCGAACCCAGCAGCCACGGTCCATCGGCGGCGGCCAGATGGTGGACGAGCGCGGCCGAGCCTTCGTCGAGCAGGTGCACGTCGTCCACCACGACGACCGGCGGTCGGCCGCCGACCGGCCGGGTCAGCCGCTCCGCCAGCAGAAGCAGCAGCCGGGTGGGGTCGGCGTCGCCCCCGGCCGGCAGGTACGCGGCGAACGGCGCGAACGGGATCGACGCGGCCGCCTGGCTGCCGAAGACGCGGGCGACCGAATGGCCGCGCGCGCCCAGGTCGTCGGCGATCTGCCGCAGCAGATGCGTCCGGCCGCAGCCCGCCGGACCGGTCACGATCGCCGCGCCCGGCGGGCCGGTCAGTGCGCCCAGAACGGCGTCATATTCCCGTTCGCGTGCCCGCAGCGGCCAGTGGATCACGCGGTCGATCATGCAGCACGACCGCGCCCGCACGAGCGTCAGGCGGGGGCGATCCGATCGGTCGTCGACGACGTCGAGTCCGGCCGGCTCACCTGGACCGCGGCGGGAGGCGGTCAGGCGGCGATCGGCGACTCGGCGAGGAACGGCAGGACGTGGCGGCCGACTCGCTCGGCTTCCTCGCGATGCGGCCAGCCGGACAGGATGAACTCCGACAGGCCGAGCGCGGCGTATTCGCGGATCTGGTCGGCCACCTCGGCGTAGCTGCCGACCAGGGCGGTTCCGGCGCCCTCACGGACGAGTCCGACACCGGCCCACAGGTTCGGGGCGATCACCAGCTTCTCCGCGCTGCCGCCGTGCAGGGCCGCCATCCGGGCCTGGCCGACGGAGTCCATAGTGGCGAAACGAGCCTGCGCGGCCGTGATCCGCTCAGGGCTCATCCCGGCCAGCAGCCGTTCGGCCTCGGCCCAGGCCTCGTCTCCGGTTTCGCGGGCGATGACGTGCAGGCGGATGCCCAGGCGCAGGTCACGGCCGTGCGCGGCGGCGAGCCTACGCATGCGGTCCGCGCGCTGGGCGATCGCCGTGGGCGGCTCGCCCCACATCAGGTACGTGTCGACCAGGCGCGCCGCGACGTGCTCGGCGGCCGGGGACGCGCCGCCGAAGTACACCGGGACCGCGGGAGTCTGCGGCTGCTTCAGCCCGCCGCGTTCGATCCGGTAGTGCTCGCCGTGGAAGTCGAACGGCTCACCCGCGAAGGATTCGCGCAGCACCTCGAGGAACTCGCCGGTCCGGGCGTACCGGGCGTCGTGGTCGAGGAAGTCGCCGTAGGCGCGCTGCTCGCCGCTGTCGCCGCCGGTCACGATGTTGAGCGCCAGCCGGTCGCCGGCCAGCTGCGTGAAGGCCTGCGCCTGCTGCGCGATCAGGGTCGGCAACGCGAAGCCCGGTCGCAGGGCGACCAGGAATCTCAACCGGCTGGTACGCGCGGCGACGGCCGAGCACACGATCCACGGATCGGGGCAGCCGGACCCGACCGGGGTGAGCGCACCGACGAAACCGTTGTTCTCGGCGGACTCGGCGACCTCGGCGAGGTAGTCCAGCGTGGCGGCGCGGCGATGGTCGGCGGCTCCCGCCGTGACGGTCGCCGCGCCGACCTGATCACCGTCGCCCGAGGTCGGGAGGAACCAGTGGAAGCGCAACACGCAGTAAGCCTATCGGCTTAGTGGGAAATTGGCGAGGCCGGTCCGGTACGCTGACGCGCGCCTACGAATCGGGGATCACCACAGATGACGTCGCTCCGCCTGCACGACGACGAGTTCGTCACCGACGCCGGGCTCGTCCGCCGACTGCTCGCCGGGCAGATGCCGGAATGGGCCGAGCTGCCGCTGACCCGGATCGGGCTGTCCGGCACGATGAACCAGCTCTACCGGCTCGGCGACGACCTGCTCGTCCGGCTGCCCCGGCGGGCGAACGCGGTCGAGCAGCTGCACTTCGAGCGCGACTGGCTGCCCCGGCTCGCACCGCACCTGCCGGTACGCGTACCGGAGCAGGTGGCGCTCGGCTCACCGGGCGAGGGCTATCCGCACGAGTGGGCCGTCTACCGCTACCTCGACGGGGAACACCCGAGCGTCGACGATCCGGGCGACACCGACGCGCTGGCCGAGGATCTGGCCGCCTTCGTGGTCGCGATGCGCGGGCTGGACCCGGCCGGAGCCCGAGGCGGTTACCGCACCGGCCCGCTGAGCGACCGCGACGACTACGTACGCGAATGGGCGGCGAAGGCGGACGGCCTGGTGGACGCGTCCGCCGTGCTGCGGATCTGGGACGAGGCCCTGACCGCGCCCGCCTGGACGGGGGATCCGGCCTGGGCGCACAGCGATCTGCTGCCCGGCAATCTCCTGGTACGCGACGGCCGCCTCACCGCCGTGATCGACTTCGGCGCCGCCGGGGCCGGCGACCCGTGCTACGACCTGACGGTGGCCTGGAACTGCCTGCCGATCCGGTCGCGTCGCCGCTTCCGGGACACCGCCGGGCTTGACGACGCGGCCTGGGCCCGAGCCCGGGGCTGGGCGATGACCTGGGTCGGCGGTATCGCGTACTACCGGGAGACGAATCCGGTGATGGCCGAGATGGGCCGCCGCGCCGTCGCCGAGATCATCGCCGAGGGCTGATCGGGTAGCGCAGGATCGTCTTGAGCCGCTCCGGCTTGGCTCGCCGGGGGTCGGACAGGTAGATCTCATGGTGGTCGCCGCTGATCGC
>JABFYB010000534.1 GCA_013361475.1 Hamadaea sp. | reverse complement strand
GCACGACTGGCTCAGCGCGTTCTCCAACGAACTCGGTGTCGTCCTCGCCGTCGAGCGGCTGATGGGCATCGAGGTTCCGGAGCGGGCGGTCTGGCTGCGTATGGCGCTCGCCGAGTTGAACCGAGTCCTCAGTCACCTCATGTTCCTGGGCTCTTATCCGCTGGAGTTGGGCGCGATCAGTCCGGTCTTCTACGCCTTCCGCGAGCGGGAGGTCCTCCAGGTCGTCATGGAGGAGGTGTCCGGGGGTCGCATGCACTACATGTTCAACCGGGTCGGCGGGGTGAAGGAGGAGGTCCCGGCGGGCTGGTCCCGACGGGCTCGGCAGGCGATCGCCGACGTACGCCGTCGCATGCCGGATCTCGACGCGCTGATCCGCAAGAACGAGATCTTCATGGCGCGTACGGTCGGCGTGGGGGTGCTCACGGCCGAGCAGGCGGCGGCGTACGGGGCTTCCGGTCCGGTCGGCCGGGCCAGCGGACTGGACTTCGACCTGCGGCGCGACGACCCCTATCTCGCGTACGACCAGCTGGACGTGCCGGTGGTGACACGGACGGCGGGCGACTGCCATGCCCGGTTCGAGGTCCTGCTGGATCAGGTCTACGTCTCGCTCGACCTGGCCGAGCAGTGCCTGGACCGGTTCGACCGCACGTCGGGCCCGGTGAACGTGCGGCTGCCCAAGGTGGTGAAGGCGCCCGAGGGCCACACGTACGCCTGGACGGAGAATCCGCTCGGCGTCAACGGCTACTACCTGGTGTCCCGGGGCGAGAAGACGCCGTGGCGGATGAAGCTGCGGACCGCCTCGTACGCCAATGTGCAGGCGCTGTCGACGCTGCTCCCCGGCTGCCTGATCCCGGATCTGGTGGCGATCCTCGGCTCGATGTTCTTCGTCGTGGGCGACGTCGACAAGTAAGGCCGCGACAAGTAGACCGCGGCAAGTAGGTCAGTAGTCGTCGGCGTACCGGCGTCGGCGGGGTTCCTGTTCCCGGGCTGGTTCCCGGGCCGGCCACTGGTTCAGCCACTCCGAGACCGACGGTTCGTCACTTTGGGCAGGCAGCGCCCGCTGACCTCGTGGCTGGTCGGTCCACCGGTCGCCGTCCCAGGAGACGGAGTCGTGGCGGCCGGCTCGCGGCTCGTCTCGCCGGCCGGGGTCGTCTCGCCGGCCCGGCTCCTCCCGGCGGATGGCCGCCCAGCGGTCCTCGATCCGCAGTTCCGAGCCGTTCTCGTCGGAGTGCAGCGACGCTCGGCGTTCGCCCATCCGCAGTTCGGATCCGCGGTCGTCGTTGCGGACCGCGGCCCACCGGTCGCCGGCGCGTACGCCGGGCCAGTCGGGCTCGGCCGGAGCCGGGTCGTTCCGCCGCTGGCCGGCGCCGGGGCCGGACTGGTCTTGTCTGCTCCACCGGTCCCGCGGGTTGTCCTCATGCGACAGCAGCGGCTCGCGGGGCGGCGCAGCCGGCGGGGTCTGGTCGGCGAGCCGCTTGCGCAGCTGCTGCTCGGTCCACGATTCCTGGTACTCGTCCGGGTAGGCGGCCCGCGCCGGTTGCGCTGGGTACGCCCCGGCAGCGGGATACCCCGACCACCGCTCGTCCTCGTCGGCACGGCGACGGCCGCCGGATCGCGTGGTCGGCGACTGCCCGCCATCGGACCAGGCCGGCGCGGGGGCAGTGGCCCGGCCGGTGTGCGCGGGCTCCTCGACGTGCGGGTCGACGATCGTGGATCGCGTGGTCACCTGCACCGTCTCGGTGTGCCGGACGACACCGGCCGGAACGGAGCCGCTGGCCGTGGCGGGTCGCGGGGACGCGGGGTGCGGCGACGGCGGCTGGGCCGAGCCGCGGGCCAGGTCTCCGCGCATCGCCTCGACCTGCGCCCGGAGTTGATCGACTGTCTCCTGCAGGTGCTGGAAGCGCTCGGAGAAGGCCCGATGGGTCGCCCGCGCCGCGGTGGTGATGTCGTTGCGGACGTCCTCGCGCACCACGTCGATCTCGTCGTAGATGGTGTCCTCGAGCTCGACCTTCACCGAGTCCGGCGCCGGGCGCAGCACGATCGCCAGTCCGATCAGGACGACGGACAACAGCGCGAGCCCGATCGCGGCGCGCAGCGACCGGTCGCCACTGCCGATCAGCAGGGCCAATGCGGCGAGCGGTGCTACACCCACGCCGGCCCAGAGCAGGCCGGTGGGCAGCTTGCCGTTCTGCCGTTCGGGGGACTCGGAGGAGGCCGGCATGGCAGGTCAGCCTACCGACACGGGCTCCGAATGTCACTGTCGGACGGTCGCGTCGCCGCCCGGAATTCGGTGTTTGTCAGCCTTCGGGGGACAACAGATAGTCGATGAAGCGGGCCCGGATGAGCGGCTCGAGATCGCCGTAATCGTGGCCCTTCAGCTCTCGCCACATGTTGTAGTAGTCGTCGATCTGCGGGCCGATGTCGCCCAGCGAGTCGTCGCCCTGCTCCGCGTCGCCCGCCGACGGGAGGTGCTGCGCGAGGTCCACGAAGAAGCCGAGGTCGCGCTGGTCCCGGGCCCGAGTGAACGCCTGGTCGCGCAGCTCTTCGGTGGTCAGCGCGTCCAACTCTGCGAAAGTCGCCATGGCGTCCACTCTATGGTCACCGGCCGAACCGCCCACCAGTGATCTCCCAAACCGCCCTCGGCCAGGAGTTCTGCCGCCTGGCTCGCGCGGCTCAACGCCCGGACGTAGCCTGCCGGGTCGGCGGTGGCCAGGGCCAACGGTGGCCGCGCGCCGTCGACACCCAGCGCTGCCAGGGCCTCCCGCTGCCTCAGCAGGGGTACGCCTAAAGCATCGACCGCGACATGCGCGGTGATGTCGGTGCTCCCGTCGAAGCGAGGCTGGACCTCCCGGCCGTCCCGGAAGCCGGTGAGCGTCGGCCGCCGGTCGGCCCGGGTGTGGCCGTAGTCGATCGCGACGGCGAGCCCGGCGGTGACCCGCCCGACGGCGTCGGCCCAGGCCTTGTCCCGGGGCAGGCCGATCTCGGCGACGTCACCGGGATCACGCAGTGGCCACCACTCGCCGACCCACCGAGCATCGTCGGAGGTGAGCGGCTCGCCGAGGTCGCCGTCGTTGAGCAGGTACCGCGGGACGCCGTCCGGGTCGAGCACCGCCACGTCGAGCGGGACGTTGTCGAGCCACTCGGTGGCGATGAGCAGACCGGCGAACTCGTCCGGCAGTTCCGGCCGCCACTCGACGCGGGGATCGAGGCCGGCCGGGCGATCGGCCAGTTCGACGGCGATCGGGCGTACGCGGTCATCCCGGCCGAGCAGCGTGAACACCTGCGACAGCAGGTCACCGCGCCCGGCACCGACGTCGACGACGGTGAGGACGTCGGGGTGGCCGAGCGCTTTGTCCACCCCCGCGACGAGGTGGGCGATCGCGGTGGCGAACACCGGCGAGGCGCTCACGCTGGTCCGGAAGTGGTCGGCCGGGCGCTCCCGCCGGAAGAACCCGTGCTCGCCGTAGAGCGCCGCCGCCATCGCGTCCCGGAGGTGAACCGCCACGGCGGCTACCGGCCGACGGTCCGGGTGCCCGCGGTGATCTCGTCCAACCGGGCCAGCTCCGCCACACCCGGGATCCACGCACCGGCCTGGGCGTTCGCGCGTACCTGCTGGGGAGTGGTGGCACCGGCGATCACCGTGACGACATCCGGCTTGGCGGCGAGACCGCCGATGGCGACGTCGAGCATCGACACGCCCGCCTCGTCCGCGTACGCCCGGAGCCCTTCGATGGTGTCCCAGTCGGCCGCCTTGAGCGAGGCCGCGTAGCGATCGTCGGCCATCCGCGAACCCGGCGGCGGGGCCTGGTCGCGGTGATAGACCCCGGAGAGCAGCCCGGACTGGAGCGGGAAGAACGGGATGAAGCCGACGCCGGCCTTCTCGCAGGCGGGCAGCAGTTCGGCCTCGGGTTTGCGGGTGAGCCAGTTGTACTGCTGCTGCGTGCTGATGAACGGGGTGAGCCCGGCCGTCTTGGCCGTCCACGCGGCGTCGGTCACCTGCCACCCGGAGAACTGCGAGGAGCCGAGGTAGCGGACCTTGCCCTGGTGAACCAGGTCGTCGAGCGCCCGGAGGGTCTCCTCGATCGGCGTGGCCGGGTCGGGATAGTGGAACTGGTAGAGGTCGATGTAGTCGGTCTGCAGCCGCCGTAGCGAGTCCTCCACCGCCTTCACGATGTAGCGGCGGGAGCCGCGCGCGCCGTCGGCTGAGCGCGGGTCGCCGGCCGCGGCGCCCATGTCCATGCCGAACTTGGTGGCCAGCACGACGCTGTCGCGACGGCCCTTGAGCGCCTCGCCGAGGAACATCTCGCAGGTCCCGCGCGGGGTGCCGTAGACGTCGGCCGCGTCGAAGAAGGTGACTCCGGCGTCGATCGCCGCGTCGACCACCGCCCGGGTCTCCTCGGCGTTGAGTTTCCGGCCGAAGTTGTTGCACCCCAGCCCGACGACCGAGACGACGAGACCGGAGTCGCCCAAGCGGCGGTAACGCATGGCAGCCATGATCGAAAACCTACCTGTAGTCTTCGGGATGTGACGAGCGTTCAACAGATCGACAGCATTCTGCAGCGTGCGGCCGATGGCGGTCGGATCAGTCCGGACGAGGCCCTGCTCCTCTACACCGACGCGCCGCTGCACCCGCTGGGCGAGGCCGCGGACGCCGTACGCCGCCGGAGATACCCCGATGGCATTGTGACCTACCTCATCGACCGGAACATCAATTACACGAACGTCTGCGTGACGGCGTGCAAGTTCTGCGCCTTCTACCGGGCGCCGAAGCACGCCGAGGGCTGGTCGCACCCGATGGAGGAGATCCTGCGCCGCTGCGGCGAGGCGGTCGACCTCGGCGCGACGCAGGTCATGCTGCAGGGCGGGCACCACCCCGACTACGGGGTCGAGTACTACGAGGAGCTGTTCTCCTCGGTGAAGCAGGCGTACCCGCAGCTGGCGATCCACTCGATCGGCCCGAGCGAGATCCTGCACATGGCCAAGGTCAGCGGGGTCTCGATCGAGGAGGCCGTCGTCCGGATCAAGGCCGCCGGCCTGGACTCCATCGCCGGGGCGGGCGCGGAGATGCTGCCCGACCGGCCACGGACGGCGATCGCGCCGCTGAAGGAGTCGGGCGCGCGCTGGCTGGAGGTCATGGAGGTCGCTCATCAGCACGGGGTCGAGTCGACGGCCACCATGATGATGGGCACCGGCGAGACCAACGCCGAGCGGATCGAGCACATGCGGATGATCCGCGACGTGCAGGACCGCACCGGCGGCTTCCGGGCCTTCATCCCGTGGACCTACCAGCCGGAGAACAACCACCTCAAGGGGCGTACGCAGGCCAC
>JABFYB010000101.1 GCA_013361475.1 Hamadaea sp. | reverse complement strand
CTCGGCCCCCTCGGCCCCGCCCACCCTCGCCTCGCCCCGCCTCGGCCCCGCCCCGCCCCGGCCACGCCCCGCCTCGCCCCCGCCCCCGCCCCGCCCCGTTCTTTACGCGCGATCATGAACCGTCGGTCATGATCGACCGGCGTGTCGTGTCCGCCCGATCCTGATCAACTCCCCAACGCCCTGATCGACTTGTCGGCCGAACGCTGGAAATTGATCACCGCACTAGGGAATGGATCAGGGCGCTATGGACACGACACGCCGGTCGATCACGCACATAAGTTCATGATCGCGCGGACAGGGCGGGGCGAGGCTGAGCGAGCAGGGCAGGCCGGGCGGGCAGGGCGAGGCCACGAGCAGGGGCGGGCCGGGGGCCCGTCGGCGGTGGGCGGAGGGGGCCAGGGTGGGTTAGACGGTGGCGTTGTTGGGCAGGATGGCCGGCGACGCCAGGAGCCGGGCGACGCGGCGCTCCCGTGGCCGGCTGGCCAGCAGGTGCCCGGCGGCGGCCGCCAGACCGACCGCGCCGATGACGACCCAGTGCACGTCACCGAGGTGTTCCAGCGACCATCCGCCGACCGCCGGGGCGACGAATCCGGCCGCCGGGAAGGTCAGGAAGAAGACCGCCTGGTAGCGGGCGCGCAGCCGAGCCGGGGCGAGTTCGGCGATGACTTCCGCGTTCGGCGGGGCGGCGAGCATCGAGCCGATCGTCCAGATCGCCGCCGCCATCAGGTACGCCCCGAAGACGTCGGCGAAGGTGAGCGTGAAGTAGCCGATCCCGGAGACGGCCAGGGACAGGGCGAGTACGCGTCCCTTCAGCCGGCCTTGGATGAGCCGGGGCACGAAGAGCTGGCCGAGGACGATCAGCAGTCCCGGCACGGCTGCCACGATCCCGTACGCCGCGGGTGGCAGGCCGTCGGAGTCCATGGCCAGCTGCAGGATCGAGGTCTGCGAGTTGAGGATCGCGGCGATGAAGGTGAGCCCGACGAAGACCATGAAGATCGGGTCGGTGAGCGCCGTACCGAGGCCGCCCGGGGTCGCCGACCGTTTGACTTGGCCGCTGGCCGGGTGCGGGCGGGAGCCGATCGGGCGGGCCGGCCAGGGCCTCGTGGCCCACGGACGGGACGGGCGGCCCTGACGCAGCATCAGCGTCTCCGGCACATACCGGTAGAGCACGTACGCCGTGATCGCCGTCGTCGCCGCGTCGAGCGCGAAGAGCAGGAAGAATCCGGCCTCGGCGATGACCCCGGCGAGGGCGGAGGCGATCGCCATGCCGAGGTTGAACGCCCAGAACTGCAGGTTGAACGCCCGGGCGCGGGACTCTTCGGGAACGATGTCGATGATGGCCGCGACCGTCGCCGGGCCGGGCATCGAGTGGAAGATCCCGATGAACAGGGTGAGCCCGGCGATGAGCCAGAGCGGCTGGGCGAACGCGAGCGCCAGCATCAGCGCGGCGGCGATCCCGTTCGCGGTGACCATCGTGGCGCGGCGGCCCCAGCTGTCGGCCAGTACGCCGCCGATCAGGCTGCCACCGGCGCCGCCGATGCCGTACCCGGCGGTGACGAGGCCGGCCGCGGTCAGCGAGAGCCCGCGTCCGGTGCTGAGGTAGAGCGGCAGGAAGAGCATGCCGAAGGCGCCGACACGGTTGACGAGGATCGCCGACCAGAGGGTCCAGAAGACTCGGGGCAGTCCTCCGGCGGTCTGCGACCAGAAGCGAGAGAACAAGACGGATCCTTACGAAACGGGGGTTGGCTGCCGGGAGACGGCCGGCGGGGGTGGGGCGAGGATCGCGGCTCTGCGTTCGCGCGCCGGTCCCGAGGCTACCTGAGCTGCGGCGACGGCCAATCCGACGACCGCGCACAGGAGCCAGAGGAAGGTGTTGCCGAGGTGTTCCTGGAGGAAGCCGCCGGCGGTCGGGGCGACGAATCCGGCGATCGACCAGGAGAGGGAGAACACGCCCTGATACCGGCCGCGTAGCTCGGCCGGGGACAGGGCGGCCATGGTGGTGGAGTTGGCGGGAGCGTTGACCATCTCGCCCAAGGTCCAGACGAAGACGGTGACGGCGTAGAACAGCGGGGTGTTCGCCAGCGCGGTGAGCCCGAAGCCCAGCCCGGTGACGACCGAGGCGACCGCGAGCATTCGCGTACGGCTCATGCCCCTGGTCAGCCGGGGGATGAAGAGTTGCCCGATCACGATGAGGAGGCCGTTCAACGCGATCACGTAGCCGTAGGTCTGGCCGGAGATGCCGTCGGCGGCCATGGCGATCGGCAGCGTCGTGAGGTGCTGGAGGAACACGAACGCGCTGAGGATGTTGAGCCCGGCGAAGATCAGGAAGATTCGGTCGGTGAACACGACCCGCAGCCCGCCACCGACCGGCGGGGAGGCCACCGCCGAGACCGCGGCGGGCCGAGCCGACCGGGTCTCTCGCAAGGTGAAGAACAGGAACGTGGCGGTGACGAGCGTCGTCGCGGCGTCGACCAGGAACACCAGGTGGTAGTCGGCCGCGGCGGCCAGGCCCGCAAGCGTTGCCGCGAACGAGAAGCCGAGGTTGATCACCCAGTAGTTCAGGGTGAACGCGCGCAGCCGGTCCTTCTCCGGGACGATGTCGATCAGCATCGCGCCGAACGCCGGGCGCGCCCCGTCGGCGAACACCCCGAAGAGGAACGCCAGCCCGGCGATGCCCCAATACGCCGAGGTGAAGGCCATCGCGACCAGCGTGGCCGCCCCGGCGACCTGGCCGGTGAGCAGGGTGACCTTGCGGCCGATCCGGTCGGCGGCCACGCCGCCGAGCATGTTGCCGAGCGCCCCGCCGGCCGCCCATACCCCCATGATCAGGCCGGCCTGCGACGGCGTGAAGTGCCGGACCGTCGTGAGATAGATGGTCAGGAAGATGACGACGAAACCGCCGACGCGGTTGATCAGCGTCCCGGTCCAGAGATACCAGAACTGTCGCGGCAGACCGCCGGTGGTGTCACGCAACCAGCGCCGCATCGCGTACCCCTTCTGGCTGGGTGAGCTGAGCGGCCCGGCGCTCGCGCGCGGGCCCGGAGAGCAGGTGACCGGCCGCGATGACCAGGCCGAGGACCCCGAGGCCGAACCAGAGCGTCGCGGGCGCGGTGTTGTCGAGGACGAGGCCGCCGACGATCGGCGCGAAGAAGTTCGCGGCGGTGAAGCTCATCGAGGCGACGCCCTGGTAGCGGCCGCGCATCGTGGGGCTGGAGAGGTCCGCGATGGTCGTGCCGTTCACCGGCGCGTTGATCATCTCGCCCAGCGTCCACACCACGACGGTGAGCGCCAGCGTGGGCACGCTGCCCGCCAGGCCGACCGCGCCCATGCCGAGGCCGACGAGCAAGGCGGAGGCCATTTGTACGCGATTACGCGGGTGCCGCCCGACGATCTTGGGGATGAACAGCTGCAGCGCCACGATCATGACGCCGTTCACCGCGATGACCGAGCCGTAGTTGGCCGGATCGATCCCCTGGTTCACCATGGCGATCGGGATCAGCTTGCAGGATTCGATGATCGACCAGAGGCCCAGATTCAGCAGCACATAGGTCATGAAGATCCGGTCGCGCAGCACGAGCGCGATGCCGCCGTTCTCCTTGGGCGCGGACAGCGCCGGACCGGGTGTCGTCTCCGGGACCTTGATCGCGATGATCACGGTCGTGATCGCGAGCACCGCCGCGTTGAGGACGAAGACGACCATCCGCGGGGTGTGCGCCAGTACGCCGGCCAGGAACGCCGCGCCGGAGAACCCCAGGTTGATCGCCCAATAGTTGAGGTTCATCCCCCGCATGCGCTTGGTCGGGCCGAGGACGTCGACCAGGGTCGCGCTGTACGCCGGCCGCCCGAGCCCGTTCCAGAAGCCGTACACCAGGGCGGTGAGCGCGACGAACCAAGGTGTCAGCGTGATCCCGAGGGCGAGCGCGGTGACGACGCCCGCGATGTTGGCGAGCAGCAACGTCGGCCGGCGACCCCACCGGTCGGCCAGGACGCCGCCCGCGATGGAGCCGAGCGCCATGCCGCCGCCGTAGAGGCCGAGGACGAGACCGGCGAGAGTGGCGGAGAAGCCGTAGCCCGAGACCATGTGGATCTCCAGGAACAGCACGGCCACCGCACCGAGGCGGTTGATCAGCGTGCCGAGCCATAGATACCAGAAGGTGGCCGGAAGGCCACCCACCGTGTCGCCGGCCCAGGTACGCAGGCTCCGCACGTATCCACCACCAGGGGTAATGAGCGTTCTGAGAAGGACGCCTTACAACCTAGGCCAGCTCGGGCGACAGGGTCACGTGATTTAGAACGTGTCCGTGGTCACTCTGCGTACGTAAGGCAGGATGACAAGCATGGTTGGAACTCTCGTGCTGCTGCGGCACGGTTACAGCGAATGGAACGCGAAGAATCTCTTCACCGGCTGGGTCGACGTGGACCTCAACGCCCAGGGAGAGAGCGAGGCGCGCCGCGGCGGTGAGTTGCTCAAGGAGCAGGACCTGCTGCCCGACGTGGTGCACACCAGCGTCCTGCGACGCGCCATCCGTACGGCGGAGATCGCCCTGCACACCGCCGACCGCCACTGGATCCCGGTACGCCGTTCCTGGCGGCTGAACGAGCGTCACTACGGCGCTCTGCAGGGCAAGGACAAGAAGCAGACGCTGCAGGAGTTCGGCGAGGAGCAGTTCATGCTGTGGCGCCGCTCCTACGACGTGCCGCCGCCCCCGATCGCCGTGGACGACGAGTTCTCGCAGTTCGACGACCCCCGGTACGCCGCCCTCCCCGAAGAGCTGCGGCCGCGTACGGAGTGCCTGAAGGACGTCCTGGAGCGGGCGCTGCCGTACTGGTACGACGCGATCATCCCCGACCTCCTCGTCGGCAAGACCGTCCTCGTTGCGGCGCACGGCAACTCGCTGCGGGCCCTCGTCAAGCACCTGGACGGAATCTCCGACGAGGCGATCGCGGCGCTCAACATCCCCACCGGCATCCCGCTGCGCTACGACCTGGACGACAAGCTCCGGCCGATCACGCCGGGCGGGGTCTACCTCGACCCCGCGGCGGCGGCGGAGGCTGCGGCGGCCGTCGCCAACCAGGGTCGCTGACGCTTCGCGCTCCGGGCTTTCGCGCCGCCCGGGCCTTCGCGTCCCGGGCTTTCACGCCGCCGGGCTTTCGCGCCCCCGGGCTTTCGCGCCCCCGGGCTTTCGCGCCGGATCAGGGATCTCGGTCGAATCATCACCCAAGATTCGACCGAGATCCCTGATCCGGCGCCCAAAAGCCGAAGGCGACGCGCACGAGCGCAGCGCGAAAGCGAAGCGCGGAAAGCGCCGAAAGCAGTGTGGATAAGAAAAACC
>JABFYB010000830.1 GCA_013361475.1 Hamadaea sp. | reverse complement strand
CTTCGGACGGTCGGGCTTTTACGGTCGATGGTCACGGCGCACCTCCGCGACGGGTACATAGTCGGCGTACGGTACGCCCTTGAGCAGGGACAACCTCCCCATTGTCCGGAGTCTGCCCGCTATGAAACCGCACTTCAAGTGTCCGAACGCGCACATAGGGTCCGACAAACCGACTACCCGATCATGACGGATATCCGGTCATCCACCGCAGAGTGACAATCTGCTCCGTGCAACTTGCATTGATCTTCCTGATGGTGCACAGTGAGTGGGAAATCGGGCACTCATCGTGATCAACACGAGGCAACGTCCGGCGTGATCGTCACGCCTTGTGCCGTTTCGGCGCATGGCCGTTACTTCGTTAACGACTCAGATGAGGCGAACGACTCCCGGGAGGGCATCGTGACACCGAAGGCCGGCGACATCCTTCACGTCACCCGCGACGCGAGCGTGCAGTTCGCGACGCCGATCTTCTTCCGGGTCATCCGGGTGCACGACTGGCCGACTTACGACGGCTGGCTCTGGCTCGACGGCTACCAGCTCAACGCCGCAGGTGACGCCGTCGAACGCCGCTCGATCTTCGTGCAGGGCAACGGATTGCGCCAGGTCCGCCAGAACCCGGCCGGCACCGGCGCCGCGATCGGCGCTGGTCACCGTGGCCGCACGAACCTCCAGGATCGAACGGTGGCCGGAACCCATGTCCGTCCGGCCGTGCGCCACGCGTCGGCGGTCGCGACCGGCTGAAGCGACCGAATCGGCGCCAAGCCGTCCGATCGCCCGGTACGCCGGGCGGCCGGACGGCTTTACTCTTGCGGCTACTCAGCCGACCTAGGCCCGCCCCAGCTGTCCGGTAGCCGACCCGCGAGTTCGCGGGGGATGACCTCGTCCAGCTGCGACCGGCGTCGTTCCGCGACCGCCCGGCGAGCCGCGGTCAGCCAGTCCGGAGTGGTCGCCGGCGAACCGATGCCGAATCGGAACCAGGCCGGTTGATCGGTCAGGCTCGCGTACCCCTCGATCAGCTCGTCGATCAGCTTGACGAGTTCGGACCGGGCGTTGCGGCCGGCGGCCAAGGTGACGTGGTGTTCGGCGAGGTACGCGGTCCGCCGGTCGGCCGTGGAACGCAGCCGCGCCCGAACCTCGGCCGCGCGCCGACGCTGGACGGCCGCGATCACGGCGGTGGCCCGATCTCGCTTGAGCTGGCGTACGAGCGCCGCCCGGTGCGACAGGCGCAGCCAAGACAGGGGACTGGCCAGCGCGGTCTGCGCCGCACGGATCTGCAGCTGGATGCGCTCCTCGAACGCGGTGGCGAGGGAGAGCTGCCGATCGGCGTCGGCGAGCCGAGCCGACGGCGGCGGTTCGGGGGCGGCGGCGTACACCCGATCGGCCTCGTCGACCAGGCGCCAGAGCCAAGCCTCCTCATCGCCCATCTCGTCCAGTTCGAGACGCGTACGCGTGGCCGGCCGGAAGGACTCGGCTTCCCCGGTACGCGCCGCCGGGACGGAGACGTGCCCGATCGTGACGTCCACAGAGGCATCGGCGTCGCAGCCGCAGTTCCGGCACTGGGCCGAAGTGTTACGTGGATCAGCCACGCCGTCTCCCGCAGGGCAGTGAAAAGAGCACGGCCGTGCGTACAGGCGCGGGGAAACCGTCGCTTGGCCCATTCCGCCTCGTTGTATCAGAAAGTGGGGCCGTGATCGACGGCGACCCGCCGCGTGACCAGCAGTTTTTTGCGGGTACGCCCGCCGGCTCGAGGAGTGTGACCGTGACGATCAGCCAGGAGAACGCCGGCGCCGCGCCGACGCCCGAACGCCTGATGGGCCAGCTCCCAGGCTTCCAGCTCAACCCGGCCGGGTTGACCCCGAGTCAGGTGAACGGGACGGAGCAGCCGTCTGCGACGCCGAGCCGGTGGGCGCCGAGCGAGGCCGAGGTGGACGACGCCCGTCCACTCGACAGCGGGGCGCCGATCGGTCTCGGGCTCGACGAGCCGGTCTTTCCGCCGCCCGCGTGGCTGGAGGAGACCGGGCTGGCCGACCACCCGTTGTTGCGGGGACTGCTCATGGAGCTGCCGCCCAAGGGCGCCGCGCCCTCGCCGGAGTGGCTCAACCGGTGGTTCGAGGCGGCTCGGGCGATTCTCGAGCTGCTCTACGTCCGTGCCTAGCCGGCGCTAGACGGGGAAGGTCGGGACGGGCTGCTCGGTCGGCGTGGGCGGGGTGGCCTTCCACAGCCCGATCCGCTGCGCGCCGAGCCGGGCGAGGTACTCCGGGTTGAGCAGCAGATAGCGGCGCCAGAGCCGCTTGGGCTCCAGGCCCAGCCGCCAGAGCCACTCCAGGCCGTAGCGCTGCATCCACGGCGGCGGCTTGCGCAGCCCACCGGCGTGGTAGTCGAAGGCGGCCCCCACCGCGAGCAGCGGCATCGCCAGGTGCGGACGCAGCGCGTGAGCGAAGTTCTCCTGGCGCGGGCAGCCGAGCCCGACCAGGACGATCCGCGCGCCCGACGCCGTGATCCGACCGGCGATCTGTTCGGCCTCGCCCGGCTCGACGGCGCGGAATTTCGAGGCCTCGATCCCGGCGAACTTCAGTGCCGGAAACATCCGCTGAAGCGCCGGGACGAGCCGGTCGAGCGTGGGCTGGGTCGATCCGTAGAGGTAGACCGGCAGCCCGGCGGTGGCGGCCCGCTCCAGCACGCGGAGGGTCAGCGTGGGCCCGTAGACGCGGTCTCGCAGACCGGCGCCGTGCAGCAGGTTGAGCGCCCATCGAACCGGCTGCCCGTCCGGCGTCACGAGGTCGAAGCTGTTGAGGCGGGCACCGAGGGAGGGGTCGTGGACCCCTTCCATCACGCCGTGGACGGCCAGAGCGGTGACCGCCATCGGACGGCCCTGCTCAGCGGCGGCGATGATGCGGTCGGTGGCCTCCGCGTAGTCGGTCGCGTCGACGAGTACGCCGAGGACGCTGCGTTTGCGCGTCGCGACCGTGGTCACGAACGGGTCCACTTGTCGGCGTTGGCCTCGTAGATCTCGCGGAGGATCGCCGGGACGTCGTAGGTCATCCGCCAGTCCGGGTAGTGACTGCTGAAGCGGGACATGTCGCTGACGTACCACTGGTGGTCGCCGATGCGCGCCTGCTCCACGTAGTTGATCTGCGCCTCGTGACCGGTGATCTCCTGCGCGATCTGGAAGGCCTCGATGTGCGAGGTGTTGGAGAACCGGCCGCCGCCGAGGTTGTAGACCTCGCCGCTGCGCGGAGCGCGGAAGAAGGCCTCGAACGCGGTGAGCACGTCGTGCGAGTGGATCGCGTCGCGGACCATCTTGCCCTTGTACCCGTAGAGGTTGTAGGTCCGGCCTTCCATCACGCACCGCATCAGGTACGCGAGGAAGCCGTGCAGCTCGGCGGCGGAGTGCGCCGGCCCGGTGAGCGTGCCGCCGCGGAAGCAGGCGGTCTTCATCCCGAAGTACCGGCCGTACTCCTGGACGGCGACGTCGGCCGCGACCTTCGACACGCCGAAGATGGAGTGGAGGCTGCCGTCGATCGACATCTCCTCGGGGATGCCCTCGGCGTAGTACGGGTGCGCCGGGTCGAGCTCCCAGCGGGTCTCCAACTCGACCAGGGGAAGCCGGTTGGGCGTGTCGCCGTAGACCTTGTTGGTCGAACAGAAGATGAAGGCGGCCTCGGGGCAGTGCTGCCGGGTGAACTCGAGGACGTTGAGGGTGCCCACCGCGTTGACGTCGAAGTCGGTGAACGGCTCCTTCGCCGCCCAGTCGTGCGACGGCTGTGCGGCGGTGTGGATGACGAGGGAGATGTCACTGCCGTAGCGCTCGAAGATCTTGGCGAGCAGTTCGCGGTCGCGGATGTCGACGTCGTAATGGGTGTACGAGTCGCCGAGCTCGCTGGTCAGGCGGACCAGGCTCCAGGCGGTCGAACCGTCGTCGCCGAAGAAGTACTTCCGCATGTCGTTGTCGATCCCGACGACCTGCAGACCCAGCTGGGCGAAGTGGCGGGCGGCCTCGGACCCGATCAGTCCGGCCGAGCCGGTAACCAGCGCAACACTCACCGTTAATACTCCTGGCCTGCGTCTTCGGGGCACGGGGACACCGGACAGCATAGCCGCGGAGCAGGCGCGGGCAACCGGCCGGGATTCATGGACGAAGCGCCGGAGGGAGTACGGCTGTCGGGTTGCCGACGCACTGCCCTGACATACAGTAAGGGCGCCGAGCCTCAGCTCAGCGCCCTTACGGCGGTGGGGAAGGAGGGAGTTGAACCCTCACGCCCTTTCGGGCACACGGACCTGAACCGTGCGCGTCTGCCATTCCGCCACTTCCCCAGAAGTGGACAGCCGGCACAGCTTACGCTATGCGTGCTGTCACCACCAACCGGATTTAGCGGCGAGAATTCACCGTTTGGGCCAGGTGGCGGCGCGGGAAGAAGATTAGCACGGCGATCTCGGGCGGCCGAATCGGCCGGTCGGGAAGGCAAGGTGGATTGGGGCGCAGACGTGACGGGTGGCGGGCGGATAGCATCATGTCCTCGGAACCCGAGGAGGACCGGTGAGCGTGCTGCAACGCTTTGAGAAGAGGCTGGAAGGCCTGGTGGAGGGCGCCTTCGCGAAGGTGTTCAAGGGCGTCGTCCATCCCGTGGAGATCCTGAACGCCATGCAGCGGGAGGCCGAAGCCCACAAGGCGATCCTTGCGGGCGGCCGCACGCTGGTGCCCAATCGCTATGTGATCGATCTCTCGCCTTACGATCACAGCCGCCTGGCGCCGTACGCGGCCGCCCTGGCGCAGGAGCTGGCGCAGTCGCAGGCCGAGTTCATCGGAGAGCAGGCCTGGACCGTCTACGGCGACGTGATCGTGGAGATCGAGCGCGGCGACGGGCTCGACACCGGGATGTTCCGGGTGACCGCCGAAGTCTTCACCGGCGCCGAACCCGGCGGCGGCTACGCCGAGCCCGCCTACGACGCGCCGCCGGCGTACCAGGGGTATGACCAGCCCGGCGGCTACGACCAGCCGGGGGGCTACGGCCCGCCGCAGGCCGGCGCCCGCAACGTGCGCCTGGTCTCGGCCGACGGCCGGACCTACCCGGTCGCCATCGGCTCGACCGTGATCGGCCGGGGCGACCAGGCGAACCTGCGGCTGCCCGACGTCGGCATCTCGCGCCGACACGCCCGGATCGACTACGACGGCGGTCAGGTCGTCCTGACGGACCTCGGGTCCACGAACGGCACGATGGTCAACGGCCAGCGCATCTCGGCCGTGGCCCTCAACCCGGGTGACATGATCCAGATCGGCACGACCACGCTGACCTTCCGCGTGGACGGCTAGCGGCCGTGCCGGAATTCGTTCTCG
>JABFYB010000487.1 GCA_013361475.1 Hamadaea sp. | reverse complement strand
GGCACGTCCACCTGCGGGGGCAGGTCGCGCTCGGTGTAGAACGCCACGACCTGCTCGATCGCCTCGGGGAGCGGCCGGCCGGGGTCACCCACCGGCAGCGCGGAATTGGCCCGGCCGGTGTAGCCGCCGGCCGCGCGCAGCCGCCAGTCGCCCAGCCACGCCAGCTCCGCGGGCGGCCAGGCCCGCGCGGCGGCTCGTTCGACCTCCGCGATCTCACGGGCGGTCGGTCCCCGGCGCGCCGGCACCGGCTTCGCGCGGTGGATCTCATCCACTGGTACGCGCACGGCACCGGCGGAGGTGAGAATCACGACTTCCGCAGGGGTGATTTCGGTCAGCTCGCCCAGCAAATCGGTATAAAGCGGGCGTTCGCCGGTCTGGACCCGCCGCCGGACGACCACCCGGCATCCGATGTCTTGCGCACTGAGGGCCAGCACCATCGACCACCTCCCGGGCGCGATACTAAGCTGTCGGTGGCTGCCCGCCATTGCCAGCTGGAAGGACGACCCGTGACCTACATCATCGCCGAGCCCTGCGTCGACGTCCTCGACAAGGCGTGCATCGAGGAGTGCCCGGTGGACTGCATCTACGAGGGCAACCGGATGCTGTACATCCACCCCGATGAGTGTGTCGACTGCGGTGCCTGCGAGCCGGTCTGCCCCGTCGAGGCCATCTTCTACGAGGACGACGTTCCCGAGCAGTGGCGCGACTACACCCCGGCGAACTACGAGTTCTTCAACGACCTCGGTTCGCCCGGCGGTGCCTCGAAGATCGGCAAGATCAACGCCGACGCCGCGTTCGTCGCCGGTCTCCCGCCGCGGGGCGAGGGACACTGAGGGTGAGCCGGGCGAGCGCCGGCCGCCGTCGAGTGGCGGCCGGACTTCCCGACGTGCCGTGGGACCGCCTGGAGCCGCTCAAGGCGGTCGCCGCCGCGCATCCGGGCGGGCTCGTCGACTTGTCGATGGGTACCCCGGTGGACTCGGTGGATCCGCTGCTCCAGGCGGCTCTCGGCAACGCGGCCGACTCGCCCGGTTATCCGCTCACCGCCGGCAGCCTGGCGCTGCGGGACGCGATGCTCGCCTACGTCCGGCGCTACTGCCGGGCCGAGGGCGAGCTCGGGGTCCTGCCGACCATCGGCTCGAAGGAGCTGGTCGCCTGGCTGCCGCGCTTCCTGGGGCTCGGCCCGGGGGACACCGTCGTCATCCCCGAGGTCTGTTACCCCACCTATGAGGTCGGCGCGTTGCTCGCCGGGGCCACCGTCGTCCGGGCCGACACGCCGCCGGCGGAGCCGGCGGCTCTGGTGTGGCTGAACTCGCCGGGCAATCCGCACGGCCGGGTCGCCACCGCCGCCGAGATGCGGGCGTGGGTGGCCTGGGCGCGCGACTGCGGCGCCGTCATCGCCTCCGACGAGTGCTACCTGAGCCTGCCGTGGGAGGAGACCCCGGTCTCGATCCTCGACCCGGCCGTCTGCGACGGTTCGGTGACCGGGCTGCTCGCGATCCACTCGCTGTCGAAACGGTCGAACCTGGCCGGATATCGGGCAGGCCTCGTCGCGGGCGACGCCGATCTGGTCGCTGATCTGCTGTTGCTGCGCAAGCACGCGGGGATGATCGTGCCCGCCCCGGTACAGGCCGCCATGGTCGCGGCCCTGGGCGACGAGGCGCACGCCGACCGGCAACGGGAGGTCTACCGAGGTCGTCGTGTCGCGCTGCGGCAGGCGCTGGAGAAGACCGGATTCCGCATCGAGCACTCGACCGCCGGTCTGTACCTGTGGGCCACCCGTGACGAGCCCGGTCTGCGAACGGTGGAGTGGCTGGCTGACCGAGGCATCCTGGCGGTGCCGGGCGAGTTCTACGGCCCGGCCGGGGAACCGTTCGTGCGGCTCGCGCTCACCGCGTCCGACGAACGCATCGCGGCGGCGGCCGACCGTATCCTCGAGCTGTCATGATCAGGGTCATTTCTGTGCTGCTGTAGTGACACGGAATTGCCCATGATCATGGAGTCGCCGGTCGGAGCACGGTATAGGTGACGCGGTCGCCGTCGACCCGGCAGCCCGTGACACAACCGCCGGACGCGCCCAGCTCCATGAGATAAGCCAGCTCTTCGTCGTCCTCGCCGCTGTCGAAGCCGCCGCCGAATTCGCGGGACGCGGGCTGCGTATGCCGAGCGAGCAGGTCCAGCCGGGCGTGCCGTCCTTCGCTCAGCCCGCTCAAGAGCCGGTCGGCGTCGCCGGTGACGACGGCCGCCACGAGGTCGTCGAGCGCGTCTCGGACCAGACCGATCCGGCGAGCGATCGCGGCCCGGTTGTTGAGCAGCATGTCCGTCGTGCGGGCGCTCGGCGTACCGGCGACTCGGGTGCCGTCGGAGAAGCTGCCCGCCGCGAGACTGAGCACCGCCGCCCGGACATCCGACCGGTCGGTGGCGGTCGCCAGTGCACCCGCGAGGATGTGCGGGATGTGCGAGGCGAGGGCCACGATGTCGTCGTGAACGGTGGCGTCCAGGGGGACGACCCGAGCGTCGAAGGACTCCAGGACGAGCCGGGTCAGCAGCCGGAACGCCGGAAGCCCCGGTACGCCGAGCGGCGTCAGCACCCAGGGCGCGCCGACGTAGAGCTCCGGAGTCGCGGCGGCGAGCCCGGCCCGCTCCGAACCGGCCATCGGGTGCCCGCCGACGAAGCGACCGGCGAGGCCAGCCCGATCGGCGGCCTCGGCCACGGCCATCTTGGTGCTGCCCACGTCGGTGATCACACACCGATCCCCGGTCGCGGCGACCACCTCGGTCACCGTGGCCGGAAGCGACGACAGCGGCCCGCAGAGGAAGACGACGTCCCGGCCGTCGAGCGCGACATCCAGCCGATCGGCGAACGGCAGGCCCAACGCGGCGGCGGTCTCCCGCGTGGCGGGGTCGGGATCCCAGCCCACCACCTCGTGCTGGGTCTGGGCCAGGCGGCGCAGGACGGATCCGCCGATCAACCCGGTCCCGACGACGGCGATCCGGAGCGCCGGCAGCCCGTCACGTGCCATCGTGCTCCCTTGTCCCGTCCGGTCGGCTGAGTTCTTCACGAGTATGCCAGCGCGACTGCGATCATCGGCCGTTCGCGCGACGGCGACGAGTCCGCTACCGGCCCGGGAAGACCGAGCCGACCTCGGGCAGGTCGGTGAGCCCGAAGCTGCCCGTCGGCGCCGACAGCGGCCGGTCCGGGCGGGCCGGTCGCAGCAGGTGGTCGGAGAGGAAGCTGCCCAGGAACTTGACGCGTACGCCGGTGTAGAGGAGCCCGTTGACCGCTCGGGCCACCCCCGCCGAGGTACGCGAGTCGGCGAGCGCGAGGACGAAGACGTACGCCCCGGCGAAGCCGGGCAAGGGTCGCGACGTCAACGACAGGATGTTCACGCCTTGGTCGGAGAACTGCACGCAGACGTCGGCCAGGGTGCCCGGCCGGGTGGCCGGGGTGAGGGCGAGCAACGTCTTCCAGCTCAGCTCCTCGGCGGCCGGGGGAACATCCGCCTGCCGTCGACGTGAACCGAGGCAGGCGAACCGCGTGAACACCCCGGGATGGTCCTCGACTCCGCTGTCGACCAGGCTCACGGCGTACCGGCCGGCCAGCTCCGGCGCGGCGATCGCCAGCAGCCCCGGGTCGGCCGCGGCGGCCTCGACCGCGGCGGCGGTGGACGGGAAGACGCGCGACGGCAGCCCGGAGGCGTTGACGTAGCGGGTGCACTGGGCGAGCCCGTGCGGATGGCTGGCGATGCCGGTGGGCGCACCGGACGCGCCGGCGGCGCGATAAACGTCGAACGTGGTCCGCACGGAGATCTCGCGGAGGACGACGACATCGCCGGTCCCGAAGACCAGCTGATCGAGGCTGGCGGTCACGATCCCCTCG
Organism: Hamadaea sp.; assembly: GCA_013361475.1. Classification (GTDB taxonomy): domain Bacteria; phylum Actinomycetota; class Actinomycetes; order Mycobacteriales; family Micromonosporaceae; genus Hamadaea. The sequence continues at coordinate 1,482 of JABFYB010000487.1, read as the reverse complement.
ACCGTGTTCTCCACCGGCACGACGCCGAAGTCGCAGTCGCCCCACCGGACGCGGTCGACGATCTCGGGCACGGTGGTGCTGGGCAGCAGGTCCTCGGACTGATTCCAGATCTGCCCGGCGGCCTGAAAAGTGAACGTGCCCGGCGGCCCGAGGTATGCGATGCGCAAGGTCACTTGGACGGCCTCCCCGTGCTCCGGCCGATCTGGACGGTGCGGCTGTACGGTATCGCAAGCGTCTATATGCCGCTAGACCTGGTCAGGAGCGGAACTTCTCCAGGTGTTCCAGGAACGACAGGTTCGCCGCCCAGCCGTCGATCGGCGGTGGGTCCGACCCCAGCCAGACCGGCTCGTCGGCGGGGAATTCGTGCAGTTGGGCGGCGATCCCGGCGCGGGTGACGACGATGCAGGCCTGCCGGTGCCGGGAGGCGAGCACGCACAGCCGCCCGGTCTCCAGGTGGAAAGCGGTCGCGTCGCGCCGCCCCGACAGGGGATGCCAGACGAGGGTGATCTCGAACTGCCGCCCCTGCAGGCGGTTGGCGGTGTCCACGGTGACCTGCGGCAACGCCGCCCGGTCCAGCGCCGCTCGCACATGGTCGCGCTGGTCGGTGTGGGCCACCCCGATCGCGATGTCGCGCGACTTCAACCCGCGAGTGCGGCGCTCGTCGGTGGTCACGGCCGCCCCCGCGCACAGGCCGCGGGCCAGCTCCACCAGGTGCGCCACCAGCTCCGGATCAGTTCTCGGCTGGTACGCCGAAGGCAGCTCCAGGATTCCCCAACCGTGGTCGGCAGCGCTCCGGACGGCCGGATGCGCCGAGGCCGGCACGTCGAGACGGCGTACGCCTGGGGCCACCCCGGCGCGGAACGGCCGGACGTAGAAGGCGTCGGAGACCACCGGCGCGGTATGCGGAGCCAACCGCCAGCTCACCGGCAACGGGACGACCGGCGTACCGGGGTGGTGGCGCAGCACGACCCCGGCGGCGGTGGACAGCGGCCAGGCCGACAGCGACCGCACGGTGTGCTCGTCGGCGACGGTGAACGGGGAGAGCTGGCCGGGGTCGCCGACCAGCAGCAGCCGGTCGAACAGATCCCCGACGCGCACCAGGGCGGCCGCCGACATCTGGTACGCCTCGTCGATGATCCCCAGCTCGAAGGTCTCCCCGGGGCTGAACGCCCACTTCGCGGCGGTCGCGACGACGATCGGGCAGCCGGACAGCTCGGCGAGCTTCGCGCTGGTGCGTACGCCCCGGCGGGGGAAACCGGCCGGCGGTTCCCAGCCGCTGGCGTGCAGCCGGCCGACCTCGGCGGGCAGCCCGGCTTCGGCCAACTCCCGGACGAGCCCGCCGACGAGGTCGTCGGCCTGGTCGTTGGTCTGCACCACGACCGGCACGCGTACGCCGTCCGCCACGAGCCGCCGGGTCAGCTCCCGGACCAGCGTCGACTTGCCCGCACCGGGCGGCGAGTCCACCACGATCGTGCGTTCGCC
>JABFYB010000310.1 GCA_013361475.1 Hamadaea sp. | reverse complement strand
GAGCCACTGCAGCACGAACCAGGTGCCGAGCACGATCCAGGCCGGCAGGCGCAACGGGATGAAGAACAGGATCGGCACCAGACTCCACACCCGAGCCCGCGGGAACAACACCAGGTACGCCCCGAGAATGCCGGACACCGCACCCGAGGCGCCGATCAGCGGTTCGGTCGTGTCCGGGTTGGCCAGCGCGAACCCGTACGCGGCGGCGTACCCGGAGGCGACGTAGACCAGCAGATAGCCGATCCGGCCGAACCGGTCCTCGATGTTGTTGCCGAACACCCACAGGAACAGCATGTTGCCCAGCAGGTGCAGCCAGCCGCCGTGCAGGAACATCGAGGTCAGCACCGACAGCGCGGGCTGCTTGGGGTAGGCCGGCGCGTCGACGACACATCCCAGCCCGTTCCCCATCCGGCCGACCGCCCCGGTCGCGACCAGCGGCAGCTGGGTGTTGCTGATCAACTCCTTCGGAATGGCGGCGTAATGCTGGAAGAACGCCGTCTGGTGGCACAGGTCCGACACCGCTTCGCTGCCGATGCCCATGTTGGCGAAGACCGGCGTGAACAGCAGCGCCAGCACGTTCGCCACGATCAACCCGTAGGTGACCCACGGCGTACGCCGGACGGGGTTCACGTCATAGATCGGGATGACCATGGATTCACTGTGCCCTATCAACGCGGTCCCGGCATCCCCCGAGCGGGCCACCACGGCGCGTCCGGACTACAGCCGCCGGCGATAGAGTCAGCGTCGTGAGCGACCGATCCCCATTCGGTACGCGGCTGTCGCGATTGCTGGCGCACCGCTTATCCGCGGCGCCCACGAAGGCAGACGAGGTGGTCACCGCGTTCGCCCGCGACTCCGGACTGCCCGAATCCGAGCTGGCCGGGCTTCTGGCCGGCGCTCAGCCCAGCTCTGAGATCCTGCGTACGCTGGGCTCGGCGCTCGGCATACCGGCGGCTGACATGTTCGTCATCGCCTCGCTGCCCGTACCGGATGATCTCGCCTCGGCATGGAAGACGACGCCGTGGCATGTCGGCACCATCGTCGAGACGGCGGCCGGGATGCCGCCCGCGCAGATCGCACGCCTGGACGAACTGGTCCGATCGCTGCCCTTACAGGCCCGCACGACGCCGCCGCCCCCGGACACCTATCCCGACGGCCCCGGTGCCGTGGTGTCGCGCCTGATGATGAACCGCAACATCGCGCCGTACGCCGCCAAGGCTCTGTATTTCGTCGGCGGCGGCCCGCTCGTGTCCTACTCCACCGTGGGCCAGCTCGGCACGGGGAAAGTCACCCTGACTCCTCGATACGTCACGGCATTCGCGCACGTCCTCGGGTATGCACCCGGCGACCTGGTCGCCATCACCGGCGTCGGCCCCGTCCCCCAAGGCCAGCCAAGGCATCGCTCGGCGGCCCAGATCGCGGCCCTGGCCTGGAACGCCCGGCATCTGACCAGCGATCAGATCAGACATGTCCTGGACAGCACTCGGCGAATCTCGTAGACCGGCGACGGCTTTCGCCGGCAGCGAACGCCGTCCGCTCAAAGTGAACACGTCTTCTCGACCCGGACACCGGATCAATACCGTCGCGACATGAGCGAGATCATCACCGAGCTGCGTCCGCGCCTGTACCGAATCATGCTGGGCCGATACCAGGCGTACCTGTGGCGTGACGACGACACCGCCACGCTCATCGACGCCGGCCCGGCCGGATCAGGCCCACTCATCGCCGACGCGATGCGACACATCGGCCTCGACCCGTCCTGCCTCGCCCAGGTCGTGCTCACCCACTTCCACGACGACCACGCAGGCTCCGCCGCCGAGCTGGCCGCCTGGGGAGACGTGAAGATCATCGCGCATGAAGCCGATGCGCCCTTCGTCCGCGGCGAGCGACCCGGCCCGCCGCCGAACTTCACCGACTTCGAACGCGAACTGCACGCGCAAGTCGCCGCAGGACTTCCGGCCGCTCCCCCGTCGCGAGTCGATCACGAGGTCAGCGACGGCGACCTGCTCGAGTTCGGCGACGGCGCACGAGTCCTGGCGATCCCCGGCCACACCGACGGCAGCATCGCACTTCACCTGCCCTCGCACGGTGTCCTCTTCACCGGCGACACGATCGCCGAACACATGGGACAAGTCATACCCGGAGTCTTCAACCTCGACCCCGCCCAGCTCGCGAACTCAGCAACGCGCCTGGCCGGCCTGGACGTCGAAGTCGCCTGCTACGGCCACGGCGAACCCTCGCTCAACGACGCGTCGGCGCGCCTGCGCGAGGTCGCCGAGCAGTAGCAGATTGGCGACCGTTTCGAAGCGGGCGGCGGGACCGCCGCCGATCACTGTGCGCCGAGCGCTTCTGTCCGTCCTGCAACTCAACCCGTCGAACTGGCCGCACAGCGTCGCGCGGCGTCCGAACAGAAGAACCACATGCCTCGTCAGTCAGCTGCCCGACCTGACCGGGTGATCGCGGTGTCTCACACATCACGATGAACTTTTGAGATGACCAGGCAGCGGACTGACTCCACTGGCAGCGACCGGACAGCCGAACTTGCGATGTGGGAACTGCGCCGGTCGATAGCAGTCGCGTTGGCCGCCACAGCGGCAGGGCTAAGTGCCCTGCTGATCGGGGCGCTATGGTTCGGCGGATTTCCGTCGTTGAAACGCGACGGCACGATCACCGTTTCGACACTCTTCGAGGTGCTGAAGCTGATCTTCGCGATCGTGGCGGGCGTCGGCGGTGTGTTCGCGCTGGTCGTGGCGTACCGGAAACAGCGGGTCGCCGAGCACGCTCATCGGCTGGCAGAGGCCGACGCGGTCCGCAGTGACGTGCGACTGTTCAACGAACGATTCTCCGCCGCTGGGGATCAGCTCGGATCGGAACAGGCCGCGGTAAGACTCGCCGGGCTTTACTCCCTGGCCGGGCTGGCCGACGACTGGCCGCAAGGCCGACAGACCTGCATCGATGTCCTGTGCGCCTATGTGCGACTGCCGTCACCGGACGTGACCGCCGAGCACGATTCGCCGGGGCGGCAGGAGCTTCAGGTACGCGCATCTGCATTCGACATAATCGCCAGACGCCTGCGACCTGGTGCGGAGACCTCATGGCAGGGGCACCGTTTCGATTTCTCCCGCAGCCGAGTGCGCGACGGAGACTTCACCGGAATTCACGTGACTGGCGAGACAGTCCTTCTGTTCACGGAATGCGCGTTCAGTGGCGACCGGCTGACCTTCCAGGACATGGTTCTCGACGGCGGAATCATCGACTTCGCTGACTCCGCGTTCGATCATGGAATGCTGACATTCGCCAACGCCCACCTGAAGCTAGGGACATTGGACTTTCGCAGGTGCGGCTTCTCCGGAGGAACGCTGGCGCTCGTCGCCGCGACGTTCGACGGCGCTGACGTGATCTTCGACGGTTCGGGCATGAGGGATGGCGTCATCACCTTTGGCGGCACGACGGACGAGGAGGGCCAACGTGCGCTGCGTGGCTCCGTCTTCGCCGCGGGCCGGGTGAGTCTGCGGCGGTTTGGTGGCCGCGGTGGCCAAATTCGCTTCGACGACACAGCATTCAGCGGCGGTCTTGTGGATCTCAGCGACTCCGTTTTCGACGGTACAGAAGTTTTCCTCAACGACGCGCGCGAGTGGCGGAGACCTCCGGTGTATACACACGACGTGTACCGGAACCCGGGCTTCCACCTCCCGCCGCAGAGCAGGAGGTCGACCTCACGCGCGGATTAGGTGATCTGCCGGATACGGTCAGAGGCGGTAGACGCGGGTGGCGTTGTCGACGCCGATCAGGTGGGCGATGCGGGTCGCATCCGACTCCGTGAACTCGTCGAGGAACGCCGACAGCGCCTCGCGGAACAGCGTCGCGGCGAGGTAGTAGTGCTCGGGCAGCCCGAACGCGTCGGAGGCGTACAGGAGCTTTGGGAATGGGGCGAGTTCGAGCGCTTCGGCGAGCACGGCGGTGGCGCGCGAGCCGACGTTGTGCACGGCGAGGCCGATGTCGAAGTACACGTTGTCGAAGACCTGCGTCAGGTAGCCGGCCTCCCGATGGTAGGGGTAGGTGTGCAGCAGTAGCACGGGCACGCCGGTCGGTTCGATAGCTCGCAGCAGCGGTGTGAGCAGCGTCGGGTTCGCCTGGTGGAGGTTCAGGTCGGGGTCGCCGAAGCCGGTGTGGAACTGCACCGGCAGGCCGAGGTCGACGGCCGTCCAGACCAGGAAACGGTGCAGGGTCTCGTCGGCGATCCGCGCCGGGCCGCCGCGGCCGATCGTGGCCAGCGTCAGCCCGGCCGCCGCGGTCACCTCGCTGTCCGTCGGGCGGCGAGGATTCAAACCCAGGCCCACGCGGTACGCGGCCACGCTCTTGGCCGCCACGGCGGCCTCGGCTCGGTCGGCGAGATTCTCCCGTACGCCGGACGCGAAGCCCATGGCGTCGACCCCGCTCGTGAGCAGCTGTTCGGCGAGCTGCTCTAGGCGTACCACTTCATGCGCGGCCGCGCCCGCCGCGGCGCCGAGCTCTTGCGGGGTGAGCAGGGGTTCGGGCAGGTAGCCGGTGTCGACGCAGAGTGCGCCGAGGCCGGCCGCGGCCAGCAAGCGGGCGGTGACCTCGGCGTGGCCGAGCGACGCGCGGCGGTCGAGGTAATCGGCGGGCGGGGCGTGCGCGGGCAGGTCGAGCAGCGGCGCGCAGTGATCGCGCACCGCGAAGCCGAGCCGGGACTCCCAGGAGCCGCGCGCGCCTTCGGTGAGCAGCCCGGCGAACCCGGCCGCGTCGAGATCGCGGCGGACGACGCCGTGGCAGTGGTGGTCGGTCAGCGGCAGCGCCGCCACGGATTCCCGCACCCCACCAGCTTGCCGGAAGGCCGGGCGTTTTGCCGGTAGGTTCGCTTCTGTGACCAATCCGGACGAGATCGCCGCCGAGCTGTCCGCGCGCGACGTCGCCGTGATCGCGCTGACCTGGGTGGACAACAGCGGCATCACCCGGATGAAGGGCATCCCGGTGGCGCGGCTCGCGCACGCGGTCCAGTGGGGTGTCGGCGCGTCGCCCGTGTTCGACACGTTCCTGGTCGACGACTCGTCCGTGACCGGCCGGTACGCTGGTGGCCCCGTCGGCGATCTGCGGCTCGTGCCGGATCTGCGACGGCTCGTCGTTCTGGCGGGCCAACCGGGATGGGCGTGGGCGCCCGCCGACCGGTACGACCAGAAACGCGACCGGCATCCGCAGGACGCGCGCGGGATCCTCGGCACGGTCGTGACACGCCTGGCCGATCAGGGGTTCACGGTGCGGGCAGGGTTCGAGGTCGAATGGTGCGTGTTCCCGGCTGATTCGTCACCGGCCTACGGGATGGCTCGCGTCGTCGAGCACTCCGACTATCTG
>JABFYB010000462.1 GCA_013361475.1 Hamadaea sp. | reverse complement strand
GACGACGCCGACCGTACGCCCGTCCGCCCCCACTCGCTCGCCGAACGCGGGCACGCGGCCGGTGTCGGCGTACCGCCGGGCCATCGGAATCACCCGCTTCAGGCCGAGCGCGATGGCGGCGGCGGTGAAGTCGGCGACCGGATCGGCGTTGGCGTCGGCGGCCGACGAGACGAGGATGCCGCGCCGCCACACCTCCTCGGTGACGTGATGCCGGACGGAGCCGGCCGCGTGCACCACCGCCCGTAGCCGCGGCATGCGCTCGAGCGCGGTCGCGTCCAGCCGGAACGCCTCCCACGAGGTGATCAGGACGGTCACCTCGGCGAGCCGGTCGTCGTCCGGGCCGAGCACCGCCGGTCCGTCGCCGGGCTCGGTCGCGGGCACCAGGGCCAGCCGGTCGCCGAGCCGGGCGAGCAGGTCCGGGGTGAACGCCGCCGGCAGCACGTCGGGGCGCATCGAGAAGGCGCCGACCGGGCGGGGGAGAGTCATCGTGAGCTGCTCCTTGCGCAGTTGACAGAAACCGCTTTCTGTACGAGCGGCACTGTAATCTGCGCGGTCACACGAGGTCAATGCCGGACAAGACTGCGCGGAAAACCGGCTCTCTTGACGGCGGGCTAGTAACCGGTTTATGTTCTCGGTCACTTGCCGAGGAGGGAGGGCCATGACGGCCAGCACGATCGCCCGGAAAACCGCGGCGGCAGATGGCGGAGGCGCAGGTAAGGCACCACGCGTGCCGCGCGATCGTACGCCTCTGTGGCGGAAACTGGTACGTGACCGGTTACTGTGGCTGTTCCTCCTGCCCGGTCTCGCGTACTTCTTGATCTTCCACCTGGGCGCCGCCTTCGGGATGGTCATCGCCTTCACCGACTACTGGCCGGGCATCTCGGTCACCGAGTCGAACCTCGTCGGCTTCGAGACCTTCCAGAAGATGTTCGGCGACGCCGACTTCTGGCACGCGGTGCTCAACACGGTGGAGATCTCGCTGCTGCAGCTGATCTTCTACTTCCCGGTGCCGCTGGGGCTGGCGCTGCTGCTGCACAGTCTGACGAGCACCACCATCAAGCGCCTGGTGCAGAACGTCGTCTACCTGCCGCACTTCATCTCGTGGGTCATCGTCGTCGCGCTGTTCCAGCAGATCCTGGGCGGCGCGGGCGTGGTCAACGGGTTCCTCGCCGATCACGGCCTGCACACCGTGGACATCATCGGCAACCCGGACGCCTTCAAGCCGCTGCTCATCGCGCAGGTCATCTGGAAGGACTCGGGCTGGGGCACGATCATCTTCCTGGCCGCGCTGGCCCAGGTCGACGACACGCTCTACGAGGCCTCCGCGATGGACGGCGCCGGCCCCTGGCGGCGGTTCTGGCACGTGACATTGCCCGGCATCCGCTCGGTCGTCGTGCTCCTGCTGGTCCTGCGCCTCGGCGAGGTGCTCTCCGTCGGCTTCGAACAGCTCCTGCTGCAACGGGACGCGGTCGGCCCGGCGGCCGGGGAGATCATCGACACCTACGTCTATTACAAGAGCCTCGGCGGCGGGGGCGACTTCCCGCTGGCCGCCGCGGCCGGCATCTTCAAGGGCGTCATCGGCGCGATCCTCGTGTACGCCGCCAACAAGGTCGCCCATCGCCTCGGCGAGCAGGGGGTCTACCGATGAGCAGTGCGACCCTCAAGCGGGCGGGCCGACCGGCCTGGCAGGAGCCCGCGAAGCCGGTCACGAAGGCGGCCAAGGGCCTGGCGCTGGTGATCATCTGCGCGCTCGTGCTGCTCCCGTTCCTCGTGGTCATCTCGACCAGCCTGGCCAGCCCGGACGAGGTCGTCGCCAACGGCGGCTGGGTGCTGTGGCCGGAGCATCCCACGCTGGACGCGTACCGGGACATCTTCCGGGGCGGTCAGGTCACCAAGGCCATCGGCGTCAGCATCGGCGTGACGCTCGTCGGCACGCTGGCCAGTCTCGTCGCCACCACCCTGCTGGCGTACGCGCTGAGCCGCCCGCAGCTGGTCGGCGGGAAGAAGATCCTGCTCGGCATCCTGTTCACCTTCCTCTTCCCGCCCGGCATGATCCCGGCGTACCTGGTCGTGAAACAGCTCGGCCTGCTGGACAACTACGCGGCCCTGATCGCGCCGGTGATGATCAACGTGTTCAACCTCGTGATCGTCCGGGGCTTCATCCAGGGCCTGCCGGAGGAGCTGTTCGAGGCGGCCCGCCTCGACGGCGCCGGCGAATGGCAGGTGCTGTGGCGCGTCGTGCTGCCGCTGTCCAAGGCGGTGCTGGCCGTCATCGGCCTCTTCTACGCGGTCAGCTACTGGAACGCGTGGTTCCACGCCGCCATCTACATGTCGGACTCGAAGTTCCCGATCCAGCAGGTGCTGCGGATGTACGTCATCCAGGGCGCCCAGCTGGCGGACCCGTCGGCCGCCGACGCGGCGGCGGTGTCGGCGCCGCAGACGGTCCGGATGGCCGTCGTGATCATCGCGGTCATCCCGATCATCCTCGTCTACCCGTTCGTCCAGCGCTTCTTCGTCCGCGGAGTGCTGACCGGGGCGATCAAGAGCTAGTCCCCCTCCTCCCGCTCATTCTCACTGTCGAGAAAGGAACCACTCCATGTCTTCGGAGCTTTCCCGCCGCTCGGTGTTCCGGGCGATCGGCCTGGGCGCGACCGCGGTCGCGGTGCCGTCGCTGATCAGCGCCTGCGGCGACGGCAGCGGTGGCGGCGGTGTCGGCAACGCCGGCACCGAGCTGGCGGCCTGGCCGACCTACACGGCGGCCAAGGTGCCCACCCCGGACCTGCCGGGCGACGGCAACGACGTGCAGAACGGCTACACCAAGTACCCGTCGCAGATCGGCAACGCCACCAACGGCAAGCCCGGCGACGGCAGCGTCGTCAAGGCGGTCGTGATCACCTACGGCACGCCGCCCGGCCCGAAGGAGACCAACAAGTTCCTTCAGGCGGTCAACGAGGCACTCGGCATCGACCTGCAGCTGACCGTCGTCCCGGACGCCGACTACCAGGCGAAGATGGCCACCCTGATGGCCGGCGACGACCTGCCCGACATCATGAACATCGGCGGCGGCTACATCCTGCCGCGCGAGGCCGACTTCGTCGCCAGCAAGTGCGCCGACCTGTCGGAGTACCTGTCCGGCGACGCTGTGAAGGCGTACCCGAACCTGGCGAACATCCCCACCCGGGCCTGGAAGGACATGGGCCGGGTCAAGGGCCGGATCATGGGCGTGCCGGTCGAGCGGCCCGCGCCGGGCAACATCTTCTACGCCAACCGGGAGATGTGGTCCGGCGCCGGAGTCGACGACAAGGCGTTCAGCGCGGGCGGCTGGACCAGCTCGGACCTGCTGACCGCGGCCAAGACGCTCACCAAGGACAAGAAGTACGCCCTCGGCGCGAGCAAGAGCGGCAACTTCGGCCTCGGCGTGCACGCCCCCGCGTGGGGCGCGCCGAACCTCTGGAAGAACGACAACGGCACCTTCGTGTCGTACTTCGCGACGCCGGAGTTCAAGCAGGCCGTGGCGTTCATGCGGGACCTGTTCGCGGCGGGCGCGTACTACCCGGACGCGCTGACCGTGTCGCAGGTGGACGCGAAGACCCACTTCGCCGGGCAGATCACCGCCAGCCTCACCGACGGCTTCGGCGCGTACTCGCAGATGATCACCTCGGCCAAGGGCGCGTACACCGTCGCCCCGGCGCTGCCCTACGTCGGCGGGAACGCGGGCGGCAAGCTCTTCGCCGCCCGGAGCGTCTTCGGCTACACCGTGCTGAAGAAGGCCGCGCCCGACCGCGTCAAGCTGCTGCTGCGGGTGCTCGACTTCCTGGCCGCCCCGTTCGGCACCAAGGAGTACGAGCTGGTCCACTACGGCGTCGAGGGCACGCACTTCACCCGGGACGCGGACGGCAACCCGGCACAGACCGACCTGTGGAAGGGTGGGGAGAACAAGACCAACCTGCCCATCACCTACCTCTGCGACGCGCCGCAGGTGCTCTTCTACCCCGGGGTGTCGCCCGAGGCGATCGCGCTCATGCACTCGTTCGAGCAGAAGACCGCCCCGAACCTGGTCCGCAACCCGGCGTACGGGCTGGTCTCGGACACCGCCAGCAAGAGCGAGGCGGCCATCCGCAAGACCATCACCGACGTGCTGAACGCGGTCGTCATGGGCCGGGCGTCGCTCGACGACTGGGACGCCGCGGTCAAGCGGTACAAGGCCGACGGCGGCGACAAGATCGGCGAGGAGTACGGCAAGGAGTACGCGGCCGCCCAGTAGGACGGCTCGACTGGGCGGCGCCGGACCACCGGCGCCGCCCTTCGCGTGAGGAGAACCGGATGCGGCCGACCCCGCAGCAGCTCGCCTGGCAGGAGGCCGGGTTCGGGCTGTTCTTCCACTTCGGGATCAACACCTTCCACGGCGTGGAATGGGGCGACGGCACCGCCGACCCGGCCACCTTCGCGCCGGACGACCTCGACGTCGGGCAGTGGGTCGACACCGCGAAACAGGCGGGCGCGCGGTACGTCGTGCTCACCGCCAAACATCACGACGGCTTCTGCCTCTGGCCGACCGCCACCACGGCGTACTCGGTGAAGAGCGCGACCTGGCGCGACGGCCGGGGTGACGTGGTCGCGGAGCTGGCCGAAGCGTGCCGGGCCGCGGGCCTGGGGCTGGGCCTCTACCTGTCGCCCTGGGACCGGAACGCGGCCTGCTACGACGACCCGCGCGCCTACGACGACTTCTACCTCGCTCAGCTGACCGAGCTGTGCACCGGCTACGGGCCGCTGTTCGAGATCTGGTTCGACGGCGCGGGCTCCGAGGGCCGCAGCTACGACTGGGCACGGATCATGACGGTCGTCGGCGACCATCAACCTGACGCGATGGTCTTCAACCTGGGCGAGCCGACCATCCGATGGATCGGCAACGAGGACGGCCTGGCCACCGAACCGGTGCGCTACACCGTTTCCGCGACGGACGTCTCGATGTTCACCACCGCGGTGTCGCCGTTGGACGGACCTCGGTACCTGCCGCCGGAGTGCGACGTCCCGATCCGGGCCGACTGGTTCTGGCAGCCGTCGTCGGTGTTGAAGACCCGGGAGCAGCTGCTGGAGATCTTCTACCGGTCGATGGGACTCGGCGCCGGCCTGCTGCTGAACCTCGCGCCCATGCCTTCGGGCCGATTGGACCCGGCCGACGTCGACCGGCTGCTCGAGGTCACCGGGGAACTGCGGCGCCGCTTCGCGCGGCCCGTCCCGGCCACACTGTCCGCGATCCCCGGCGGCGTCCGCGCCACCTTCCCCACGCCCGTGCGGTTCGACCACCTCGAACTGCGCGAGGACCTCCAGGCCGGTCAGCAGATCGACGGGTACGCCGTGGTGGCCGACGGT
>JABFYB010000742.1 GCA_013361475.1 Hamadaea sp. | reverse complement strand
GGCCCGTCTAGAGTACCCACTAGGCTTATGGAGGTCGCACCCGGATATCGGGTGTTGGAGGATTTCGCTGTTGGGGGTTGGGTTCGTGACCGAGGGCGCGGCGCGCAAGCGGGTGCTGATCGCGGAGGACGAGGCGCTCATCCGGCTCGACCTCGCCGAGATGCTGGGCGAGGAGGGCTACGAGGTCGTCGGCGAGGCCGGGGACGGGGAGACCGCGGTACGCCTGGCCGAGGAGCTGAAGCCCGATCTGTGCATCTTCGACATCAAGATGCCGATCATGGACGGGTTGGCGGCGGCGGAGAAGGTCGCCGGCGCGCGGCTGGCCCCGGTGATCATTCTGACGGCGTTCAGTCAGCGGGATTTGGTCGAGCGGGCGCGGGCGGCTGGTGCGATGGCGTACCTGGTGAAGCCGTTCCAGAAGTCGGACCTGGTGCCGGCGATCGAGATCGCGTTGTCGCGGCATGCCGAGGTGGCGGCGCTCGAGGCCGAGGTGGCCGGGTTGACCGATCGGCTGGAGACCCGGAAGGCGGTCGAGCGGGCGAAGGGCGCGCTCATGACGCAGTACGGGATGACCGAGCCGCAGTCGTTCAAGTGGATTCAGCGGACGGCGATGGATCATCGGATGACGATGCGTGAAGTCGCTGAGCGGATCATTGAGGAGGCGGCGGCCGAAGCCGCCGAGTAGCCCTCGCAATATCTCACCCGCAGGTCTCTGACCTGCGGGTTTTTGCTGCCATCTATTAGGTCGATCATGTTTCGGTCATGTGATCGCATCGCGTTGGCCACCGTTGGGTCACGGGTTGGTCGCCAATGTCGGCGTGTGAGTGTCCCAAGCCTTGACATGGCCTCTCGCGAACACCTACGTTCGCGCCACCGGTGTCGCGCGTCACAGCCATGACCACGGAATTGGCTGTTGTGTGTGAGGCATCCGGCGTCTGCGGGTCGCCCGCGAGACGGACATGGGTTGAGGAGTCGAGAGGAATAGGATGAACAGGCGCATCAAGGCACTCACCGTGCTTGCCGCCGCAGCCGCCACCGCGGTCGCGGCGACGGCGTGCGACAGCTCCGGCGGTGAAAGCGGCTCGGGCACCACCGAGGTCGTCGTCGGCGTGGACCTTCCCTTCCAGGGTTCGTCGAAGGACGCCTCCGACTCGACCTGGAACGCGATGTCGCTCTACTTGGAGCAGGTCGGCAACAAGGCCGGCAAGTACAAGGTGACGCTCAAGAAGTACGACGACTCGACCGCGGCGGCCGGTAAGTGGGACGCGGCGCAGTGCACCAAGAACGCGAACGACCACGTGGCCAACACCTCCGAGGTCGCCGTCATGGGCACGTACAACTCCGGTTGTGCGCAGCTGCAGATCCCGGTGCTGAACCAGGACCCGAGCGGTCCGATGCTGATGGTCTCGCACGCGAACACCAACCCCGGTCTCACCAAGACGTGGGACACCGGTGAGCCGGGCAAGTGGTACCCGACCAACAAGCGCAACTACGCGCGTGTGGTCACCACCGACGACTACCAGGGCAAGGCCGCCGCGCAGATGGCGATCAAGGACCTGGGTGTGAAGAACTGCCTCGTCCTCGACGACACCGAGACCTACGGCAAGGGCGTCGCGAAGCAGTTCGCCGAGGAGGCCACCAAGCAGGGCATCAAGATCAGCACTGCCGCGTGGGACGCGAAGGCGACCAACTACAACGCTCTGTTCAACAAGGCCAAGACCGACGGCGTCGACTGCGTCTTCACCGGTGGCGTGTTCGACAACAACGGCGGCCAGCTGGTCAAGGACAAGGTCCGCATCCTGGGCGACAACAAGACCGTCAAGCTGATCGGCCCGGACGGCATGGTCGGTTACCCGGAGTTCGACAAGATGCCCGAGGCTGAGGGCGCGTACCAGACCTTCCCGGGTCTGGGCCTGTCGGACCTCGCGAAGTCCCCGGTCACCGGCAAGTTCCTGACCGACTACAAGGCGAAGTACGGCGCCGACCCGGCCAGCCCCTACGCGCTGTACGGCGTGCAGGCGCTGCAGGTGATCCTGGCCGCGATCGAGAAGTCCGACGGTACCCGCAAGGGCGTCACCGAGCAGGTGCTGAGCGGCACCGGGGTTTCGATCCCGGCCTCGACGGCGATCCTGGGCAAGGACATCAAGATCGACCCGGCCACCGGCGACGTCAACGCGATCGACATGACGATCCAGACCATCACCGGCGGCAAGGAGACCACCGTCAAGGCCTGGCCGGTCGCCTGACCAGGTAGGTGACGGCACCTAACGGATGAGCTGGGGAGGGAGCCGCTGCGGCCCGGCGTCGCACGGCTCCCTCCGCGCATCCAGGGGCACGTCCACGACGGACACACCGATCGCCCTTCCAAGGAGCACCATGGCACAGTCCACGACAGCTGCCGGGACCTTGCCCCGTACGCGGCTGAACCTCTCGGCGTACGGCGAGCGAATCGCCGGCTACACGATCCTCGCCGCCGTCGCGGCGTGGCTCGCGATCAACTTCATTGACAATCCGCAGCAGTTCATGACCGCTTCGGTCATCGGTATCAGCAACGGCGCGCTGTACGCGCTGATCGCGCTGGGCTACTCGCTCGTGTACGGCATCATCGAGCTGATCAACTTCGCCCACGGTGACTTGTTCATGTTGGGCACCTTGTTCAGCGCCATGATCGTCGGTGCGGCGTTCTCGCTGTTCAACGAGCCCGTCGCGATGGGCCCGCTCGGCTGGGCGATCTTCGCGGCGACGCTGCTGCTGGCGGCGGCCTTCTGCGCCTCGATCAATGTGACGATCGAGTTCCTCGCATATCGGCGGCTCCGGCACGCTCCGAAGCTCGCGCCGCTGATCACGGCGGTCGGCATGAGCTTCATCCTGCAGTTCATCGGTCTGAAGTGGAACGGCTCGGGCCAGAAGTCGAAGCCGAGCGTGTTGCCGCAGGGCTACATCGACCTCGGCGGCGTCCGGATCTACACCAGCTTCTTCGTGGTGCTGGCGGTCGTCGTCCCGGTCCTCGTCCTGATGACCTGGATCGTGACCAAGACTCGGGCGGGCAAGGCCATGCGCGCGACCGCGCAGGATCCCGACGCCGCGCGGCTCATGGGCGTCAACGTCAACCGGATCATTTCCTTCACCTTCGCCATGGGCGGCGCACTGGCGGGCGTCGCCGGGCTCATGTACGAGCAGGTGGTCACCACGACCCGGTACGACCTGGGTCTGCAGCTCGGCCTGATCGCGTTCACGGCCGCGGTGCTCGGCGGCATCGGCAGCCTTCCCGGCGCGGTGCTCGGCGGTGTGCTGATCGGCCTGATCCAGGGTCTGAACGAGGGTGTCAAATACGGTGCCGGGCAGCGGTGGACGCAGAGCGTCGTCTTCTCGATCCTCATCCTGATGCTGGTCTTCCGGCCGGCCGGTCTGCTGGGCAAGGCCACGAGGGAGAAGGTGTGACATGAGCCAGCCGACTATCGCGGTTCCCACACCGAAGCGACCGCAGAGCATCGACCGGACTCGGCTCGGGTGGCCGCTCGGGTTCACCATCGCGGCTGTCGTCGTGGTCGTCTTCTACGGCTTCATCCTGCCGTTCCTGGTGCCCGGCGTACGGGAATGGGTCCAGGACTGGCTGCCGATCAGCGAGATCAACGTCGCGCTCATCTGGGCGATGAGCGCTCTGGGCCTGAACATCGTGGTCGGCTACGCCGGCCTGCTCGACCTGGGCTACGTGGCGTTCTGGGCGCTGGGCGGCTACACCACCGCCTGGTTGATGTCCGACTTCGGGTTCGGTGGCAAGGTCAACTTCAACATCTTCGGCAACGCCGGACCGGCCAGCACGACCGGCATCCATCTGAACGTCGTCCTGGTGTTCTTGGCCGCGGCGGCGGTCTGCGCCTTGTTCGGCGTGATCATCGGCGCGCCGACGCTGCGATTGCGCAGTGACTATCTCGCGCTGGTGACGCTCGGGTTCGGTGAGATCATCCCGCAGATCTTCCGTAACGGTGACCAGGACGGCCTCGGGTTCAACCTGAGCAACGCCACGCTGGGCATCGGCCCGGTCGACTCGATGACGTTCGTCCGGATCAACAAGGGCGAGGTCGCGGTCGGGTCGATGAACGTCTTCGACCACGTCGGCCGGTTCATCCTGTTCGCACTGCTCACCGCTCTGATCATCTTCGTCTCGCTGCGGCTGCGGCAGGGCCGGCTCGGCCGCGCCTGGCTGGCGATCCGCGAGGACGAGCTGGCGGCCAGCGCGATGGGTGTGCCGCTGATGCGGGCGAAGCTGGCCGCGTACGCCGTCGGCGCCATCGCCGGTGGCATCGGCGGTGTCGCGTACGCGTTGCACCTGGGCCGGATGCTGCCGGATCCGTTCACCTTCGCGGTCTCGATCACGCTGCTGGCGATGGTCGTGCTGGGCGGCATGGGCAACGTCTGGGGCGTGCTGCTCGGCGCGCTCGTCATCTCCTGGTTCAACTCGACGGGCCTGCCGCAGATCGGCGACTCGTTCAACTCCACCTTCGGCACGAACGTCGACTTCCCGTCGTTCAACTTCCTGATCTTCGGCGGCGTGCTCGTGTTGATGATGTTGTTCCGCCGCGAGGGCTTCCTGCCCGAGTCGCGTACGCGTCTGGTGCTGCACGAGGGCGAGTCGGGCGACACTCAGGCGGAGGAGCCGGATCAGGAGCTGGTCGACGAGACCACGGTCAAGTCGGGAGACGTGAAGTGAGCGAGAACCCGACGGCGACCACGCCGGCCCTGCAGGCCGACGACATCTCGGTGATCTTCGGCGGTCTGGTGGCCGTCAACAAGGTCAGCTTCACCGTGCCCGAGCAGAGCATCGTGAGCCTCATCGGCCCGAACGGGGCCGGGAAGACCACCTTCTTCAACGTGCTGACCGGGTTGTACCCGACCGAGCGCGGCGGGCAGGTGATCCTCGGCGGGCGGGACGTCACCGGCCTCGCGCCGCACAAGATCGCGTCGCTCGGCCTCGCCCGGACGTTCCAGAACATCCGGCTGTTCAACCTGATGACGGCGGAGGAGAACGTCAAGGTCGCGATGCACTCGCATCTGCGGTCGGGCGTCTTCGGCACCGTCATCCGGGCGCCCTGGCAGCGCCGGGAGGAGCGGGAGGCGCACGAGTTCGCGCTGGATCTGCTCAAGTTCGTGGGCATCGGGAAGTCGGCGTACGAGTACGCCCGCAACCTGTCCTATGGAGACCAGCGGCGGCTGGAAGTGGCTCGGGCGTTGGCGCTCAAGCCGCGGGTGCTGCTGCTCGACGAGCCGACGGCGGGCATGAACCCTCGTGAGTCGGCCGAGTTCGTGGACTTCGTCCACCGCGTACGCGACGAGCGGAAGGTGTCGGTGCTGCTCATCGAGCACGACATGAGCGTCGTCATGCGG
>JABFYB010000808.1 GCA_013361475.1 Hamadaea sp. | reverse complement strand
AGCACCTGCGCCTCGCCGTACCAGGCGTTCAGGCCGTCAATCCGCAACATGCGCTTCTCCCAGGTACGCGCTGATGACGCGCTCGTCGTCGCGGACTTCGGCGTACGCGCCCTCGACGAGCACCTTCCCGGCCTGGAGCACGGTGACCTTGTCGGCCAGCGCCCCGACGACGCTCATGTTGTGCTCCACCATGACCACGGTCCGCCCGTCGCGTACGCGGCCGATCAGTTCGACGGTGCGGTCGACGTCCTCGACGCCCATCCCGGCGGTCGGCTCGTCGAGCAGCAGCACCTTCGGGTCCAGCGCCAGCGCCAGCGCCAGTTCGAGCGCCCGCTTCCGCCCGTACGCCAGACTGTCCGCTGTGGATTCGGCGTGCTCGGCCAGCCCGACCTGCCCGAGCAGGTCCAGCGCCCGGTCGCGATGGCGGTGCAGCAGCTTGTCCGATCGCCAGAACTTCCAGCCGAGGTCCCCGGCCAACGCCAGCTCGACGTGCTCCCGGCAGGTCAGCTGGCCGAACAGGCTGGTGATCTGGAAACTGCGGGCCACCCCGAGCCGGGCGATCTTCTCCGGAGCGAGCCCGGTGATGTCGCGTCCGCCCACCTCGATCCGCCCGGCGGTGGGCGCGAGGAAACCGGTGAGCAGATTGAACAGCGTCGTCTTGCCCGCCCCGTTCGGCCCGACGAGCGCGTGCACGCTGCCGTCGGCGACGTCGAGATCGACCGCGTCCACCGCCCGGAAGCCGCGGAAATCGCGGGTCAGGGCGCGCGCGGTGAGCGCGCTGTGCGCCATGGGCAGCCGCCTCCTGTGTGCTCGCGTTCGCGGCAGTGGCGGCGAAGGTGTGACGCCGACCACTGATGTCGCGAAAACCTATGGCCCGGGAGCGAACCCGGGCCATGTCGGCGATCCACACATTCAGCGTTGTTTCAGGGGCGTATCCACACACGTCGTCCTTCGCGCGCTGCGATCGGCCGCAGCCGTCCTTGCGATGGGCGCTGGATCAGGGATCCGCGTCGAATCTTGGGCCAAGATTCGACCGAGATCCCTGATCCAGCGCGAACGACCAGCGCCAACGACCAGCGCCAAAGAACAGCGCCGACGAACAGCGCCGAAGATGGAGCGAGGGGGGAGTCAGTCCTCGATGAAGCGGGGCTTGGCGGCGAAGACTCCAGCGACGCCCTGGACGAGCGCGGCCACGATGAGGAAGCCGATCGGCACGACCCAGCCCGAGGTCGCCGCATAGAGCATGCCCACGACGAACGGGCCGAGCGCCGCGATCAGGTAGCCGGTGGACTGGGCGAACGCCGAGAGCGCCACGGTGCCCTCGGAGGTGCGGGCGCGCATCCCGATCATCGCCAGGGCCAGCGGGAACGCACCCTGGCCGATGGCGAGCAGGACGACCCAGGCGACCGCGCCACCGTGCGGGGCCAGCGCGAGCCCGACGTAGGAGGCGACCATCGCCACCGACATCCCGATCACCAGGCCGCGCAGGTTCCGCATCCGCCCGGCGAGTGCCGGCATGAGCAACGCGATCGGCACGCCCACTCCGGTCACCCCGGCGAGCAGCAGCCCAGCCGTCGTCGGGCTGTAGTCGGCGTCGCGGAAGATCTGGGCCAGCCAGCCCATGGTGGCGTACCCGGAGAGGGACTGCGTGCCGAAGTAGACCGCCATCGCCCAGCCGAGCGGCTTGCGACCCGGGTGGACTCGGGCCAGCGCCGCTCCCGACGAACGCGTGCCCGGCGGCGTACGCCGAAGGCCCGCACGCAGCCAGGGCAGCATCGCGACGACGGCGATCACGGCCCACACGCCAAGCCCGGCCCGCCAGGACCCGAACGCCTCGGCGATCGGCACGGAGGCCGCCGCGGCCGCGGTCGTCCCCGCGGTGAGCGTCATCGTGTAGACGCCGGTGACCAGGCCGGCCCGGCCCGGGAAGTACGTCTTGACCATGACGGGCAGCAGCACGTTGGCGACGGCGATCCCGGCCAGCGCCAGGGCGCTGAGCGCGACGAAGATCGCGGCCGAGTGCGTCGTCGCCCGGAGCAGTTCGCCGAGGGCGAGCGCGGCCATCGCCCCCACCAGTACGCGAGCCGGCGTGAACCGCCGCGTCAGCCACGGGGTCAGCGCCCCGAACGCGGCGAAGCTGAGGGCCGGGAGGGTCGTGACGATGCCGGCGAGCGCGCCCGACAGGTGCAGCCCTACGCGTACCTCGTCGAGGAGGGCGCCGAGGCTCGTGATCGCGGTACGCAGGTTCAACGCGACGAGCAGGATGCCGACCAGCGCCATCGCGGGCGCCAAGACGTGACGGGAGGGTGC
Organism: Hamadaea sp.; assembly: GCA_013361475.1. Classification (GTDB taxonomy): domain Bacteria; phylum Actinomycetota; class Actinomycetes; order Mycobacteriales; family Micromonosporaceae; genus Hamadaea. The sequence goes on along the minus strand of JABFYB010000808.1, from coordinate 3,098 downwards.
GGGGGCGGCCAGGGCTGGCGAACTCATAGATCCGATCGTAGAATCATGGGACGAATTGTGAAACCGGATGTAAGGACCGACACAGATGAGCCTGCGCTCGGCGTCGCGCCAGACCCTCGTCCCCCAGGTGGTCGAGCAGCTCCAGGAGCAGATCACCAGCGGTGAATGGCCGGTCGGCACCCGCATCCCGCCCGAGCCGGACCTCGTCGCCGCGCTCGGCGTCGGCCGCAACACCGTCCGCGAGGCGGTGAACGCCCTGGTCCACGCGGGCATCCTCGAACGCCGGCAGGGGTCGGGCACCTACGTGCTCGCCACCGACGAACTCACCGGCGCGGCGAGCCGCCGGCTCACGGGCGCGAAGCTCGACGAGGCCGTCGAAGTCCGTCGCGCCTTCGAAGTCGAGGCGGCCCGGCTCGCCGCCCTACGGCGTACCCCTGAAGACCTGAGACTGCTCGAAGCGGCGCTGGACGCGCGCGAGCGGGCCTGGGCCGACGGAGACGCCGCGTCGTTCGTGGAGGTCGACGCCCGCTTGCACATGGCGGTGGTCGCGGCCGCGCACAACTCGATGCTGGCCGAGTTGTACGCGTCCTTCGGCGCAGCCCTTCGGGCGAGCCTGAGCGAGCGCATCGGCAGCGTGCTCACCCCGGAGAGCTACTGCGACCACAGTGGACTGATCGCGGCGATTCGCGCGGGCGACCCCGTCGCGGCCGCGACCGAAGCAGGGTCCTATTTGGAGATCGCCTAGCCGCGTTTGTCGTTCTTGTTGTTCGGGGTAACCCGAACGACATGGCAGTGCTCTCTCGATATCGGACCGCCACCGGCGCCGGCGTCCTCACCGCGCTCGTGCTGGTGCTGGTCTTCGGCAGCCCGTGGTACCGGAACTGGGCCGCCGACCACACGAACCCCGACACCGCCGGCGGCTGGTTCCTGCGGCTGCTCGGCTGGCCGGCCTGGCGCTTCGACAGCAACGACACCTTCGGCGACGTCCTCGCCGACGACCTGAAGGCGATCCTGCTGATCGTGCTGACCGGCGTCTTCCTGATGCTGACGACCGGTCAGCAGCTCGCCCGCGCCCGGGGCACCCTCAGCCAGTTCTTCGCGGGCTGGTCGGCGTACATCTTCGCGGCGGCGCTCGCCGCCCTGCTGACGACCTTCATCCGGAGCAACCCGTCGCTGCTGGCGGCGTTCCAGAGCGCCGGGAACGGGGCGCTCTACGGGCTGTTCACCGGATGGATCATCGGCATCACCACGCTGGGCCACTGGCGCGGCACCACCTGATCCCCCACTTATGACGCTGGATCAGGGTTCTCGGTCGAATCTCGCCTCATGATGCGACCGGAAACCCTGATCCAGCGTTCTGCGTACCCGTGGGGAACGATCCCGTGGGAACGCTCAGGCGTCGATCGCCGCCATGACGTCGTCCGACACGTCGAAGTTCGCGTACACGTTCTGGACGTCGTCGCAGTCGTCGAGCGCGTCGATCAGCTTGAAGACCTTCCGGGCCCCCTCCTCGTCCAGCGCCACCTGGACGCTGGGGACGAAGGTGGACTCGGCCGACTCGTAGTCGATCCCGGACTTCTGCAGCGCCTCGCGTACGCCGACCAGGTCGGTCGACTCCGAGATCACCTCGAACGACTCGCCGAGGTCGTTGACCTCCTCGGCGCCGGCGTCGAGCACCGCGCCCAGGACGTCGTCCTCGGTCAGGGTGTTCTTCGGGACCAGCACCTGGCCCTTCCGCGTGAACATGTACGCCACCGACCCGGCGTCGGCGAGGTTGCCGCCGTTGCGGGTCAGCGCCACGCGTACCTCGGTGGCGGCACGGTTGCGGTTGTCGGTGAGGCACTCGATGAGCAGCGCGACGCCGTTCGGCCCGTACCCCTCGTACATGATCGTCTGCCAGTCGGCGCCGCCGGCCTCCAGGCCGGAGCCCCGCTTGACGGCGCGGTCGATGTTGTCGTTCGGGACGGAACTCTTCTTCGCCTTCTGGATCGCGTCATAGAGCGTCGGGTTTCCGCCGGGGTCACCACCACCAGTACGCGCCGCGACCTCGATGTTCTTGATGAGGCGGGCGAAGAGCTTGCCACGCTTGGCGTCGATGGCAGCCTTCTTGTGCTTGGTAGTCGCCCACTTTGAGTGGCCGGACATAACCCCTCCGTCGTGTTGCGGTCAGACCGCGGACCGCACCATGTCCACGAAGTAGCGGTGCAGGCGCAGGTCCCCGGTGAGCTCCGGGTGGAATGAGGTCGCGAGCAGGTTGCCCTGCCGGACCGCGACAATCCTAGCGTCCGGGCCGTCGCCCACCTGCCCCAGCACCTCGACGTCGCCGATCACCTTTTCCACCCAGGGCGCGCGGATGAACACCGCGGTGACCGGACCGCCCTCGACTCCGGCGATCTCCACCGGCGTCTCGAACGAGTCGACCTGGCGGCCGAAGGCGTTACGGCGTACCTGGAGGGCCAGGCCGCCGAAGGAACGCTGATCGGGCCGGCCGTCGAGGACCTCGTCGGCGAGCATGATCATCCCGGCACACGTCCCGTACGCGGGCAGACCCGCTCGCAGCCGCTCGCGGATCGGCTCGAAGACCTCGAACTCCTGGGCCAGGTTGCTCATCGTGGTGGACTCGCCGCCGGGGATGACCAACGCGTCGATCTCGGCGACCTCGCCCGGCCGGCGGACCGGCCGGGCGATGACGTCGCACTCCGCCAGCGCCGCCAGGTGCTCGCGGAAATCGCCCTGGAGGGCGAGGACCCCGACGACCGGCTGCGCTTCCGGCGATACACGCACGCGTGTATCGGCACTCACCAGCCACGCTCCGCCAGGCGGTGCGGCTGCGGGATCTCGTCGACGTTGATGCCGACCATGGCCTCGCCGAGGCCCCGGGACACCTTCGCCAGGACGTCCGGGTCGTCGTGGAACGTGGTGGCCTTGACGATGGCGGCGGCGCGCTGCGCCGGGTTGCCCGACTTGAAGATGCCGGAGCCGACGAAGACGCCCTCGGCGCCCAGCTGCATCATCATCGCGGCGTCGGCCGGGGTGGCGATGCCGCCCGCGGTGAACAGCACGACCGGCAGCTTGCCCGTCTCCGCGATCTCCTTGAC
>JABFYB010000317.1 GCA_013361475.1 Hamadaea sp. | reverse complement strand
AGACCGACCACCTCACCCTCACCTGGGGGCAGCGCGTCTCGATCGGCCTCGCCGAGCAGCACCTCAACCTCGTCGTCGCCTGAGGCCCCTGACGGCTACCGCATTTCCCGATGCGGTAGCCGTACTCGTATACTTCCGGTATGCCTCCGACGACCATCAAGGTGGACTCCGAGATCCGCGACCGGCTGGCCCGGCTGGCCGAGGAGAACGGGCGCTCGCTCGGCGATCAGATCGCCGCACTCCTGGAAGAGCGCGAGATGATCCGGTCGCTACGCGCGGGCGCGCGCATCTTCGGCTCGCTGAGCGCCGAGCAGCAGGCCGCGTACCTGCAGCCCAGCCTTCCCGCGTGAGCGCAGCAGCGCGGGGCGGCGTCTACCGTCGCGCCGACGTGAAGCACCCGGCCGTCGTCTGCGTGATCTCGAACGAGATGCTGCATTCGGTGACGCCCTACGTCATCGTCATGCCGATCCTGCCGGTGGCCGACGAGGAACTACACGCCGTTCAGGGGCTGATCGAGCGGCCGGTCCGCGGCTTCCTGTCGCCCAATCACGTGACCTGGCTACCCGAGTCGGCACTCGGCGAGCGTCTCGGATCCGTGGAGTCCGCTGACCTGTCGTTCGCCGTGCGGACGCTCATCGCAACGGTGTCCTAGGCGCACACGGTGGCGCGGTCGTAGACGTCGCGCATCGCGGCGGCGTACCGGGCGGGGGTGTGCGCCAACGCCCGTTCGCGGGCGGCCGCGCCGAGGCGGCGGGCTGCGGCGGGGTCGGTGAGCAAGTCGGCCAGCGCCCGCCCGTAGGCCTCGGCGGTGGGCTCGGCCAGCCTGGTCGCGCCGCCCAGCGCCCCGGTCCGGTGCAACTGCGCGTCGGCGAGCACGCTCGGCACTCCGGCCAGTGCGGCTTCCTGCAACACCAGGCCTTGGGTGTCGGTACGCGACGGGAAGGCGAAGACGTCGGCCAAGGCGTACGCCGCGGCGACCTCGTCCGGCGGGAGTTGGCCGGTGACCACCACCCGGCCGGCGATCCCGGTCGAGTGGAGCAGCCCGGTCAGCCACCGGCGCTCGTAGACCGCTCCGATGAGGACGAGCTGAGCGTCCGGCACCGTACGCACGACCGAGGCGAACGCCTCCACCAGCAGGTCCACGCCCTTCTCGCGATTGACCCGGCCGACGAAGAGGACAACGGGTCCATCGTGGATGGAGTGCCGGCGACGGAACTCGGCGACGTCCCCGGCCGACGGCGTACGCGGGGCGACCCCGGCCGGGACGAGGAAGATCCGCTCGTCGGGGACGGGAAGTCCACCGCGCGCGAGCACGGCCGGGGTCGGAACGATCACCGCCGCCGCGTCGCCCAGGAGCAACCGGTTCAGCCCGTCGATCGCCGCATGCCGCCGCGAACGGGCCGGATCCGGGCCCGGCGGCTCGACGCCGATGCGGTTGGCGTACCAGGACAGGCCCAGTTCGATCGCGCGCGCCGGAATCCGGTACGCGTCCGCATATGCGTACAAGTCGGTGTGATAGCTGTGGACGAGCGGCAGGCCGAGCCGTCGCGCGGCGATCGTGCCGAGGAGACCCATGGGGCCGGGCGTATGCACGTGGATGAGGTCGGGGCGCCACGCCGCGAACCGTTCGAGATGGGCGCGGCGCGGCCACCCGCCCAGCCGGAGGTCCGCGACACCGCACGGCACCGAGCCGAGAGTGAGCAGCTCAGGGCAGCGGTCCTGGGACCGGTGCCGGGGCGCGACCGTGACCGTCTCGCAGCCGTCCGCCGTCAGCGCGTCGCAGAGCGTTCGCAGGGACGTCACCACCCCGTCGCGGCGCGGGAGGTAGGTGTCGGTGAAGTGGGCGACCCGCTGGACCCGGGCGGCCACCGGCACGGGCGCGAGGAGCTGCTGCGTCATGTCGCATTTGGTACGGGTCTCCGGCGTTGTGCGGGTAGCGGGCAAGTGTGCGGCGGCGAAACATCCTCTTGCGGCGCGGAGTTAGCGTCAGAACTTCTGGTGCAGATCATGGATATGCAGGCTTCCGGGACCTGTGGAAGCCTGCATATCCATGATCTCGTCCTAACAGGGCGCGAGCTATCGCGTGAGCGCGCGCTTCCCGGCAAGCGCCAGGGTGATCGTGACGATCGCTCCGTCCCGGTCGTACGCCGGATCGACGGCGAGCGCGTCGGCGATCCGCCGCACCGTACGCAGCATCGCCGTGTTCTCGGCCTGCGTATGCACGAGGACGGCCGCGAACTCGGCCGGACGGGCCACCGAGATCAACCGCCGGAGCAGCGCCGTTCCCAGGCCGCGCCGCTGCCAGTCGTCGGCCACCAGCAGAGCCGCCTCGGCGATCTCACCTTCGCCCACCAGGTTGGCCAAGGCCACCACCTGGCCTTCGGCGTCGACCGCCACCAGAGCGCAGCCGCGCTGCGGTTCAAGAAGTCGCACCAGGTGCGAGGCCGACGGTCCCCGCGAACCGGCGAGATAGCGCCGGAACAGGCTCTCCGGCGAGCACCGCTCGTGCAGTGCGACGACCTCGGCCAGATCGGCCCGGGTCGCCGGGCGCAGCAGCAGTTCGGTGCCGTCCGGCAACAGCAACGTCGCCTGCGCGAGCTGCGTACGCGTGGCCTGCCCGGCGACGTCGGCGAGCGCCTGCGCCCGGGCGAACTCGGCCGGTGTGAACACCGGAGTGGATCGGGTCAGCACCAGCGTCCCCCCGTGCGGATCTCCCACCGCCAGCTCATGCGACGAATAGCGCTGCGGCTCCCGGGAGGGCCGCCAGGCCACCTCGCAGTCGAGCAGCGTACTGAGCGTCTCGCCCAAGTTCTCCGGAGCCGCGACCAACCGGGCCGCCTGCCCGAGCGCCTGCGTCGGCGGGTCGACCAGCCCGTGAGCGTCCGCCGGGCTGATCCAGGCGTCCCGGCCCCGGCCCTTCTCCACCGCCGCGCGCAGATCCGCCTCCGTCAACCGGTCCGGGGCGTCGATGAGAAAATCGTCGACCGCACCCGCCTCAGTCGTGTGCACCTGCACCGCCAGGATGTTCACCGACCGCAGCGCCAGACTGGCCGCCAACACCGCGAGAAATCCCGGCCGATCGTCGATCGTCGCTCGCACCCGCCACAAGGTCATCGCCGCCCCCTCGCAGGTTCGTCACCTCTTGTCCCTCGGAAGCCGCGCCGCTCCCCTCTCCCTCAACCCTCATGGTCCGCTGTTACACCTCGGTTACCAGGGGAAATCGCCAAGCTGCTGTGGTTGATCTCACCCAGCCCGCGCGACGAGTCGCCGGGGCGGGGCGGTCACGAGGTCGAGCTGATCCCCTCGACGCGGGCCTTCGCCACCGGCGGGGCGGTCACGAGGTCGAGCTGATCGCCGAGGACCAGCGCTGCCGCCCGGACGAGCTGGGCGATGCGGTCAACCTCGGTGGCGTGGAAGGCAGCCGCCGTTGGCGTCGGCAGCGCCTCGACGTTGGTGAAGGCGGGCTCCGGCTCCGGCGGCAACTCCGCCCCACCGCGGGCGACCACCAGCACCAGTCCGGCCCGGCCGAACGGGGCGACGGCGTACCGGGTGCCGTCGGGGCCGGTCAGCGCCCGTGCTCGCAGCGGGGTCACCTCCGGCAGCCGCGGTGCTTGCGGTGCCCGCCAGCTGGCATGGGCGACCGCCGGTTCGGCGCGGCCGATGGAGGCGCTCAACGCCGTCAGGCCGTCCGCGCTGCCGTTGCGTACGGCCCAGTCGGCCGGGACGACGAGGACGGCGGCCCACTCCGCGGCGAGCAACGTCGGCACCGCGTCGACGAGCGTACCGAGGCCGTCGATCGGGTTCACCGCGATCTGCGCCAGCAGCTCGGCGTCGTTGCCCCCGTGCACGGGCGCTCCGATCGCCTGCCACACCCCGTCCACGCGTACGCCAGGCATCGCTCCGAGGCCCGCCAGCAGGCGGCGTACGCTCGCCCCGCTCGGCCAGACGACGGTGAAGTCGTCGACTGCCCGGCCGGCGGCACGCTCCAGCACGACGACCTGCACGATGTCGGCGCCCGCGACGCCGAGCGTACGAGCGACCTGGCCCAGTGAGCCCGGGCGATCCGGCAACGCCACCCTGATCCGCAGCAACATGGCGCATATTGTCCCGCCCGCTCGTTTCAGGACAGTTGCGACACTGTGTCCCCCGCCCGTTGGCACACCGGGTTGACTCGGCCCCGCGTTGATCAGGCCGTTAGGGAATCGATCAGGCCGCTGCGGACACGACACGCCGGTCGATCACGACCGATAGTTCATGATCGCGCAGAAAACGCGCAGGAAACGCGCGGAGAACGGCGGCGGGAGGGAGGGGGAGGGGGAGGGGTGGGTCAGGTGGAGGCGCGGTGGACCAGGTGGGTGTCCAGGAGGACGGTGCGCGGGGGTTCTTCGCCGCGGATGAGGTCGACGAGCATCCGGGCCATCTGCCGGCCCATCTCCTCGACCGGCTGGAAGACGCTGGTCAGCTGTGGTTCGGTCTGCCGGGCGATGACGGAGTCCTCGAAGCCGACCACGGCGACGTCGCGGGGGACGACCCGGCCGGCTTCGCGCAGCGCCCGGAGGGCGCCCGCCGCCATCAGGTCGGAGGCGGCGAAGACCGCGTCCAGTTCCGGTACGCGCCCCAGCAGCCCGCGCATCGCGTCGTATCCGCTGGCCTCGGTGAAGTCGCCGCGGGCGATGAGTTCTTCGCGGACGGGCAGCCCGGCCTGGTTCAGCGCCTGTTCGTAGCCGGCGAGCCGGTCGACACCGGGTGAGATGTCGGCGGTGCCCGCGATGGTGGCGATCTTGGTCCGGCCCGACTGGATGAGGTGCTCGGTGGCGATTCGGCCGCCGCCGACGTTGTCGACGTCCACGTAGTAGCCGTCGCCGTCGGCGGGGCGGGGCGCGATGACGGCGGGCAGGCCGCGTTCGGCCAAAAGGTCCGGCAGCGGATCGGCGTAGTGCAGCGACAAGAGCAGTACGCCGTCCACGTGCTGGTCGGTGAGGTGGTGCTCGACGCGCTGCCGCTCGGCCGGCGACTGTGCCATCGCCAGCCAGAGCTGCAGCTGCGTCTCGGACAGGGCGGCGCTGATGCCGCGCAGGATCGCCGCGAAGAACGGTTCGGCGAACAGTCGCTCACCGGACTCCGAGACGACCAGCGCGACCGAGTCCGTCCGCTGGGTGACCAGCGCCCGGGCCGCCCGGTTCGGCACATATCCCAGCTCGGCGATCGCCTTCTCCACCACCGCCCGGGCTTCCGGGCTGACCTGCGGAGAACCGTTGACGACGCGCGACACCGTCCCACGGCCGACGCCGGCGTGCGCGGCGACCTGGTCGAGCGTGGGGCGCCCGGCGGACCGGGCGCGCTGGGAACGTGCCATAACTGTGAACTCTACTTCCCGGCGCCGTCGGCGGTGATCAGCGAGTTGGCCCGGATCACGT
>JABFYB010000189.1 GCA_013361475.1 Hamadaea sp. | reverse complement strand
CGCGTCGGCGAACAGGTCGACCTGCTTCTGCGTGATCTCGTGCCAGGAGCTGGTGCCGAGCGGTTCGCCGAGCTGGGCGGCGAGGTCGCGGACGTGGATGGTCTGGGTCATCGGCTGATCTTACGGCCCGGCTCACCACGGTCGGCGTGTGGTTCCCCGGCCGTGGCGATCAGTTCCGGGTGTACCAGAGCCGTGCGGTCACCGACATCAGGATGACCGCGACGATGACGGCGATCAGCGCGCCCGCCGTGACGGCGAGCAACGGCATCACGCACCACATCGCGAAGCACACGAATAGCGGCCAGCGACCGGGTGGCGGCTCACCCCGGGACAGGGCGACCGCCAGCCGGGGACTGCTGGCTTCCAGATTCCGTTCGATCTCGGCGAGCTGACGTCGCTCCTCGCTGGTGAGCACCGCGAACTCCCTCCGGGGTGACCGTGCGTTGCCGCGACATACCCGCATCGGGGCGTACGCACACCCCGCGCGGTCAGCTCGGCACAGTCGGCGGGATCAGCCGGTGATACGGAATACCAACGGTTGTGGCGTCAACTCTCCCGACGGCGTACGCACCGCGACGGTGGCCGCGTGCGAACCACCGCTGGTGGGCAGCGGCCACACCGGGTCCGCCCCGTCGACCACATGCCGTTCGCCGTCGTACTGCACGGCGTACCCGGTGGTGTAGGGGTGGCGGCTGGTGAACCGCGTGGCCGCAGCGCCGCCGCGGACGTCGACGCTGATCCCGATCTCCGCGAGGTCGGGGTAGACGTCCTGGGGCGAGCCGACGAGCAGCTGGCTGGGCCGCAGCTCGTGCTGGAAGTGCGGGACGAACGGCGGTTGGGCCCAGGTCGCGCCGGTCGTGCTGATCTGGTGGAAGTAGGTGAACCACCACGCGGTGGCGTCCGGCCTCATCGGGCCGTCGGCCGCGAGCAGCGTGGGTTGCCGGCCGTCGGCGAGCGCGGCCTGCAGCTCCAGTGTGGACAGTGGCGTCGTGTCGAAGGTCCAGTACGCGCCGTTCTGGCCGTCGAGCACGACCCACTGCCCGAAGTCGTCGATCCAGGCCTCGCTGACCACGTGGCCCTTGCCCCACCCGGCGTGAAAGTCCCGCTGTCGCAGGCTGAGCCGCCGTGCCGGGATGCCGGCCGCGTTGAGCGCGTGGGTCAGCACGGTGCTGTACTCGACGCAGGCGAACCGCATGCCGTCCTCGTCCACATGCCGCAGCACGTCGACCGCGTCCTCGTCGGCATCGACGTGGTCGTTGGCGTGCTCCCAGCGGTTCGTCACCCAATGGAGCAACGTGACCGCACGCTGCCAGGAGGAGCCCGACAGCTCCGGCAACAGGGGACGAAGCTGGTCCTCCCGCTCTGGCGTGGTGCGGAACAGCGTCAGCGGCAGCTTCGGCGTCAAGGTCGGCCACACCACGAGTTCGAGCGGTGCCGGCGGCAGGTTGGCGGCCAGTTTCGCCTGCAGCTGCGGCCAGTCGGGCTCCGCGGCGAACGCGCGCTCGATCTCGCCCTCGAACAACTCGGGCTGGAAGAACCCGCCGTCCAGCGCCTCGAACAGGAAGTCCCGGGCCTCGCCCGCGCGTCCCAGGCGGGCGGCGGCGATCGCGCACCCCGGCGCCCACATGCGCCCCCAATGCTCGTCGGCCCGCAGATGTGACACGAGCGCGAGAAGACCCTCGTCATCCTCGGCGCGCATTAGATCCTCGGCCTGTATGCGTAGCTGCACCCCGTCGGTCATGGGCGTCATTCTGCCGCGCGGCCGGCCTTCTCCGCCGCCCCGGCGGCGTGCGGCTCCGTGTAGCCGCGGACCGTCGCTTCGAGCGCGTCCAGCCACAGCCGTCGCGCCCGAGCCGGATCGCCGAGGAATCCCTTGAGCTCCAGTGAGGCGAGGCCGTGGACGAGCGCCCACAGGTGCCGCCCGACGTCGACCGGTTCGTGGCCGCCGAGCCGGCCGGAGGCGGCGGCGCGGCGCAGCGTACGCAGCACCCGGTCGAAGCTGCGGTAGTAGAGCGCCTGGGCGTCGTGGTCGAGGTCGACGCCCTCGCCGAGGTAGATGCCGTAGACGTGGGGGCGTTCGAGGGCGGCGGCCCGGTAGGCGAGCACCAGCTCGGGCAGCTCGTCGAGGGGCTCGTCCTGTTCGGGGACCGCCTCGTGATGACGGCGCATCGTCTCGGCCGCCTCCTGAGCGAGGGCGGTCAGCAGGCCGTTCTTGTCGCCGAACAGGCTGTAGACGGCCCGGGTGCTGGTCCCGGCCTCGTCGGCCACCCGCCGGACGCTGATCGCCGCCGGCCCCTCGCCGTGCAGCATCGCGGCGGCCGCGGTCAGCAACGCCTCCCGGGTCTGATCGCCGTGTTCCTTCGGTCGTCCCACGCTCGACAGGATAGCGCAACGGTGTTACGTTACGTCGTAACGAAACAGTGTCACGAAACTTGCGATGAACGGGGAGGGGTCATGAAGTACGACGTCGTGATCGTGGGGACACGGGTGGCCGGGGCGGCGACCGCGCTGCTGCTCGCCCGGCAAGGCGTACGCGTGCTCGCGGTGGATCGGGCGCGCGCCGGGACCGACACGCTGTCCACCCATCAGATCCAGCTGCCGGGCGGCGCTCGGCTGAAGCAGTGGGGTCTGCTCGACCGGGTCATCGCGACGGGTTGCCCGCCCGCGTCCTCGGTCCGGTTCGACAGCGGGTACGCGGTGCTCACCGGCGACTATCCGGAGACGGGCGGCGTCGGCGCCGTCTACAGCCCCCGGCGTACGCTGCTCGACCGCCTGCTGCAGGAGGCGGCGGCCGAGGCGGGCGCCGTCGTGCGCGACGGCTTCGTCGTCGAAGGTGTGCGTACCGGGCGGGACGGGCGAGTCGTCGGCCTCCGGGGCGCGGCCAAGGGCGGCGTCGCCGAGGACATCGCGGCCGACCTGGTCATCGGGGCGGACGGCAAGCACTCCACCGTCGCCCAGACCGTCGGCGCGGCGACCCATCTCGACCGGGGCGCCACGGCGGCGGCGTGTTACGCGTACTTCGCGGGGCTGCCCGTCTCCGGCGGCGAGGTCTACATCCGGCCGGACCGCATGGTCGGGTTGTGGCCGACCAACGACGGGCTCACCATCGTCTTCCTCTCCGTCCCGGCGGGCCGGTTCGCCGCGATGCGCTCCGATCTGGACAGTGCCTTCCGGGACCTGGTCGGCGGGGTGGCCGACCTCGGGCCTCGGCTGGACGCGGCGACCCAGGCGGAACGCCTACGCGCCACACCGGATCTGCCGAACCGGTTCCGTACGCCGCACGGGCCGGGCTGGGCGCTGGTGGGCGACGCCGGCGTCGTCATGGATCCGTGCACCGGCCTCGGCATCGGACACGCCTTGCACGATGCCGAGCTGTTCAGCGAAGCCGTCGTCTCCGGCGACTTCGCCCGGGCGCACCGGGTACGCGACGCGTACCGCCGGCCGGTCTTCGACCTGACGACGCGGCTGGCGGCGCATCGGCCGGATCCGACCGGCGCCGTGCTGTTCCCGGCGATCGCCCGCGATCCCCGCCTCGTCACGGAGTTCCTGGGCGTCCTGACCGGGATCACGCCGCCGGACCGGTTCTTCCGGCCCGGACGGCTGCGTCACATCGTCGGCTGGCGTGGACTCGGCCGCCTCGCCCTCGCCCGAGGGCACGCCCCGGCTCACGCCGGAGCGGATGCTTTGAGCCGGTAGATGCGCTGGCGCAGGGCCTCCTCGGCCCCCGGCGGCGTGCTCTCGCCCCGTTCGCGTCGCCAGCGCGTGAACGCTAGCTCCAGCTGCGCGGTGTGCAGCTGTTTGATCCGCTGGTACGCCGCGTAGCCGCCGTCGCGCAGCGTACGCAGCCGCAGGCGGAACCGGCCCGAAGCGTCGAGCAGCAGCGACACCTCCTCGGAGGAGACCGCGCCGAGCCGGTTGGCCGCCTCGGCCCGCAGCTGCCGGTGCAGTGACCGGGTCTCCTGCCGGAGCGCGACGACGACCAACGCGAGCAGCACGAGGAATGCCGGTCCCTTGAGGGCGATCAGGGTGGCGGGCTGGGCCACGAACAGCTGGATGTTCGCGTCGCTGGACTCCCAGGAGAAGTGACCCATCGCGCAGATGTCCCAGACGAGGTGGGCGGCGATGGCGAACAGCAGCCCGCCGGTCGCGACCACGATCCGGCGCGGCCAGTCTTTGAGCTGCGTGGCCAGTCCCACGCCGGCCCCGATGATCCCCGCGTACGTGGCGTGGCTGACGAGCAGACCGGTCACCTGCCGATACCAGTGCTGGTAGAGGACCGAGTCGAAGCCCTGCGTCATGTACGACATCGATTCGGCGAACTGGAAGCCCAGGCCGACGCACGCGCCGAGGACCAGACCGCTGAGCATGCCGTCGATCCGCCGCCAGGCGAGCAGGACGAGGAAGACGACGCCGGCCGCTTTGACGAACTCCTCCGGAAACGCCGCTGCCGCCGCGTGCCCCACGATCGCCGCCGTCCCGGGAGGTACATCCGCCCTGATCACGGCGTGCAGGAGACCCTCGACGATCTGCGCGAAGTACGACGAGACGACCGAGCCCCAGCCGAACGCGGCCAGCACCAGCCACCACGGCGGTTTCCGGTTGCGCTGCATCCGCCGGAACGTCCACAGCGCGAACGTGGTGGTGGGGATGCTCAGCAGCGCGCCCCGCCAGGAGATCCCGACCTCCAGCAGCAGGAGGAGCAGCATCGGCAGCGCCGGGACGCCGAAGACCACGCCGCCGATGACGGCCAGCGCCCGCCACCGCGTACGCGCCGATCCGCCGGACAGCGCGATCGCCATCACGACGATCGCGCCGAGGATCGCACCGATCAGGACGAGGACGATGACCACCAGGTTGACGACCCCGAAGCCGGACAGCGTCGGGTCGTCGTCCCGGATGATCGCGGCGACCGCGGCGAGCGCGACGAGCAGGAGCACGACGCCGCACACGCCGAACGCGACGGCCAACCGCCAGACCCGATACGCTGCGGGGTCCACCGGCACCGGTGAGGGTGCGGGGAGCCGAACCGGCATCGGCTCCGGACGAAACTGCTGCGGCGGGTGGCCCGGCGGTGGTCCGTACCGCTGCGTCGGCGGGCCGGGCACCGCTTGGCCTGGAATCGGCCGGCCGGGCGGCAGTCGGTGCCCCGGGGGCGGGTTTCCCGGTGGCTGATCCCCGGGCAGCGGCCGGCTTCCCGAGGGCGCGGTCATCCGGAGACTTCCACGTGCACCCAGGCGAGGATTTCGACCGCCCGACCGTCGCGGATGCCCTCCAGGACGAACTGGTAGTCGCCGGCCGGCACGGCGGACGTCGTGCTCAGCGGCACCGGATCGGCCACCAGTTCGCCGAGGTCGTCGAGGTCTTCGCCGTTGGTGCGGTAGCCGAGCGAGTCGTACCAGCTGGCGCGGACGGGTCCGGTCGGGCC
>JABFYB010000517.1 GCA_013361475.1 Hamadaea sp. | reverse complement strand
CGCGCGGCATGGGAAGCCGCGGTGGCGATCCTTGATCAGCTGGGGCATGCCGATGCCGACGCGGTCCGCGGCCGCCTCAAGGACTGACGCGGCCGCGGCGCGGTCTCGCTGCACGACTCGGATTGGCCCCCAGACCAGACCGCCGGCGGCGTTGAGGGACAGACGTCAGTCATGGAACTGGTAATCAAGTCGTCGTTGGGGGCGCAGCCGGGATCGTGAGGATGAAGACGTTGCCGCCGCCGGGACGCGCGAAGATCGTGACGGTGCCGCCGTGGGCGGCGGCGGTCTGCTGCACGATGGCCAAGCCGAGCCCCGAGCCGGGAACACTCCGGGCGTGGTCGAGCCGGTAGAACCGCTGGAAGATGCGTTCGCGCTGGTCTGCCGGGATCGTCGGGCCCTGGTCGGCGACGCTCAGGTCGGCGTACTGACCGGACGAGGTGGTGCGTTGGTCGATGTGGACGTCGACGGTCTGTCCGGCGGGGCTGAACTTGGCGGCGTTGTCCAGGAGGCTTACCACGGCTCGTTGCAATGCACCTGGCTGGGCGAGCACGGTGACCGGCTGGGGGGCGTGCAGCGCGTACGCCGTCTGCGGGAAATGCGCTCCGGCGAGGTCGACGGCTTCGGCTGTCAGCTCGGTGAGGTCGATGGTCTTGGCGGGCTCGTCGACGGTTCGCGACCGGGCGAGGTCGACGAGGTTGCCGACGAGTTGGGCCAGTTCGACGCTCTGCCGATCCAGGTCGGTGAGCAGCTCGGTCCGGTCGGTCTTGTCCAGCCGGTAACCGGCGTGGATCAGGAACTCCACGTTGGTCCGCAGGCTGGCCATCGGCGTACGTAGTTCGTGCGCAGCGTCCTCGATCAGTTCCCGTTGCTGGCGTTGGGCGTCGCCGAGACGGTTGAGCATGTGGTTGAACGCATGGCCCAGCTGGGCGACTTCGTCCTGCCGTCGGTCGGGATGGGGCTGGACAGGTCACGGGTCTCCGCGACATGGGTCGCGGCGGCGGTGAGCTGGCTTACCGGGCGCAGTCCGGCTCGGGCGACGACGTGTCCGGCGAACGCCGCCGCCGCGGCCGCGCCGAGAATGAGGATCGCGGTGACGGTGCCGAAGCGCTGCAGGGAGGCGTCGGTTCTGGCGAGCGATCGGGCCAGCTGGATGGTCTGCCACTGGTTGCCGCGGATGGTCAGGATCCGGTATCGCCCATCATCGGTGCTGATGGTGTACGCGGCCGAGTCGCGGGTGCCGTCGGCCACGGCCGCACTCTTCGTGCAGTGATCTCTACTGGCGGGCTTTGATGCGCCGTGCTGCACTGTCGACCAGAGCCGGGAGTTCAGCGGCCGTCGACACGACGTACAGGCCGGGCAGATGACGGTCAGCTGAGCTGCGGCGTTATCCCTGGTGGAGGAGCGGGCCGGTTCATGGCCGCCGTATATGATCATCGGATGAGGAGCCTGCGTACGCCGGTGCTGTAGATCGCCTATGAGCAGGTAGGCGACTCTGACGGACCGGCCGTCATCCTGTTGCACGGCTTCCCGTACGACGTGCGCGCCTATGACGAGGTCGCCCGTCGCCTGGACGCGAACGTTCTGGTGTCCTACCTGCGCGGCTTCGGCGCCACCCGCTTCCTCGACCAGCAGGCGTTGCGTAGCGGCCAGCAGGCAGCCCTGGCGCAGGATCTCCGGGACTTCATGGACGCTCTGGAGATCGATCAGGCGGTCGTGGGCGGCTACGACTGGGGCGGCCGGGCCGCCTGTCTCGTGTCGGCGCTGTGGCCAGAGCGGGTCCGCGGGCTGGTTACCGTGGACGGTTACAACGTTCAGCTCATCGCGTACGCGAACGAGCCCGCCCCGCCGCCTCGAAGACCGTATCGCCGAGTTGCCCCCCATTACGGTCCCTACAGTGGTGATCGAGTGCGGGGCCGACGGGGTAGCCGGCGGGCCGCGTGAGGATGGCGACCGGCGGTTCTTCACCGGGCCTTACGAGCATGTGTTCCTGCCGGATACGGGTCACGCCGTTCCGCAAGAGGCTCCGGAGGAATTCGCGGACGCCGTCCGACGTCTCCTGTGATGCGTAGCGTCGGCGATCATGAACAGGACGGAGAACCCGGTTCCATACTCGTCCGGGAAGTAGCGGTCATACAGCCGAACCGCGACGTCCGGGCTCTCAAGGCAGCTCGACCTCGAACGAGCTGGGAACGACACGGCCGGCACCGGCGGTAGCCACCCCCAGGCGGCCGCCGTGGTCGAAGCGTAAGGTCGGTGACTGTGACGGACTTGAACTCCACCGATGCCGCGATCCCGACTGCCGACACCCTCGCGAGCGATGTCCTCTACACCGTCTATCTGACCTCCGTCGACGAGGTGCTTGAGCACGTCAGTGCGGCGGACACTCTGGGCCTTGGCTTCCGCCTCGAGTCGTACGTCCTGGCTGGCGAGGACTCCGACGTGGGCGGCACCGAGTTCGAGTTCACCCTCCTGAACCACATGCCTGCCCGCCGCGAGGAGAGCTGACAGATCCGAAGCGCCCGGCCGTCCTAGGGCGACGACGGCGACGAGGAGTTCGTTCAGAGTGCAGGGTGGGCTGTCGAGTGTCGCCAGCCCTGTTTCGGGCGTACGTACGGTTCGTGGTGGCGTTGCAGCGGACGTACGTGGTCGCGCCGGGCTGGGCTCGCACGTTGTGGGACTCGTTGGCCGTCCCGACGACCGCCCCCGTCTGGGTGAAGCGACCCATCCGCGTCTCGCGGATGTTCTGATCGCCGGAGAAAGCGAACCGGATCGTCCAGCCGTCGACCGTGCTCTTCCCCGCGCTGGTAACGGCCAGCTGCGGGTGAAGCCCGACCCGTCGGCGGCCGCCCGGACTTTCACCCAACGTTCGAAGGGTAAACGCCTCAAACTCAGTCAGCTGGTGGTGGATTGAGCGCGCAGCAACGCGATCAGGCTCCGTCAGCCATACCTCGGTCGCCCGAACGGGCCACTGTGTGAGGTGTGCCCACCCGGCAGGCTGGGGCCCATGTCTGTGGCGCGGGTGGCGGATGTCGGTGAGCTGGAGTCGGGTGGCGCCTGGCAGCGCTGGCTACCTCCGATTGTGGTGGCCGTCGGCTATCAGCTGTGGGTGTGGTTGATGGCCGCGACCGCCGGCGCCGATTCTTTCAGTCTGGCGTCGGGGCTGAAATGGGATGCGTTGCGGTACCTGGACATAGCGCGCCGTGGCTATGAGCTGTACCCGTGCGGTGCCGGCCCGGTCGACTTTCCGAACCCGCCAGCGGATCCCTGGTGTGGCAACGCGGGGTGGTTTCCGCTCTACCCGTTGTTGATCCGGCTGCTGCACGTCACCGGATTGTCGTACGCCGCCTGCGGTGTCATCGTGTCCCAAGTCGCGTTCCTGGCTGCGCTGATGATGATCTGGCGGCTACTGGGTGCGCGGCTTACCGAACCAGCCGGGCAATGTCTGGTGCTGGCGGCGTTCTTGCCGGGCAGCGTCTATTACGTCTTGGTGTTCCCGATCTCGCTGGCGTTGCTGTGCGTCGCGGGCGCGATCCTCGCGGTGCGAAACGGCTCCTGGGTGTGGGCTGCCGCATCCGTTGCGATCGGTGTGGCTGCCTATCCGAGCGCTGGGTTGATGTGCCTGCTGGTGCCGTTGGCGATCGTCATCGGGTGGCGCCGCGAGCGGCGGTGGATTCGAGTTGCAAAGGGTTTCGGTGTCGCAGCGGCGGGTGGGCTCAGCCTGGTCGTAGTCGGCACGGCGTTCTACGCGGAGACCGGCCGCTGGGACGCGTACCAGATCATCCAGCGCAACTACGGTAACGGCGTGCACAACCCGCTGGATACCGCCACCGGGATCATGGCCGCCGGGATGGCCGATCCCAAAGCGTGGAGCCTCGCGGCGATGCTGATCTTCGTCATCCCGGCCATGTTCGTCGCGGTACGCCGGGGGATGGCGCGCGGCTTCGACGCCGAACTCGTTCTGCTGATTGGCCTCATGATCGGCCTGGTCGTCGTGCCACTCGTGGCTGGTCCGCGCGTGTCGTCGTACCGGTCTTACGCGTTGGCCGCTCCGGCTGTGGTGCTGCTCCTTGGGATTCCGGAGCGGCTGCGGTTGCTGGTGTTGGTCGTCGCGGCCGGCGTCGCCTGTGTGCTGACCTACGCGTTCTTTCAGAACAAACTCATCTGAACCGAGTCAGCCGGTGGCGTTGGCCGTGGCGGGCTGCGAGCTGGTTGAGGTTTCGCGTGCGGTGGGGGCGTGCGCGAGTTCGCGTGCCCGGCGACGGGTGCTTCGAGTGGCGGCCGCGGCGGGTGATATGGGCCTGGGCGCGGGCGATGTGTGGCAGATCAGCTGCCTGAACAGGATCAAGGTGGCCGGCAACACCGCGGCGGCCACCTAACGGCATGAGCATCGGCGTCGCCGCTCTGCCATGTCGCGGGATGGGCCGCGCTGAGGATCACGGCAATGCCGGACATGGCCTCCACCAAGGAATGGATCTCCTCGGCCGTCCTTCCCTGGCGTCCGCCGAGTGCCCGCAGTTCCGACTCAGCGATCGACTTCGCAGCCTCGGTCTCGGCAATCAGTCCGCCTCGACCCGGTGTGTGACTTCGTCACCGGACGGGGCCGCTCCAACAAGCCTGCCTCACGCATCAGCCCGGCAAGGCCCGAGGACAGGTCGGACGAGCACGTGACGTCGATGAAACCGCCCCGATCAGCGCGGGCGTCGTGACGTATGCCGTTGACCTCGACGACGACGGGTGCGTTCATCACCGACAGCGTGGCGAAGCTGCGCCAACCGCGAATCTTCTTCGCCCGCTTGCGCGGCTTGCTGATGCTCGGCCGGGCCAGCAGCACCCGGCCGAGGACGCGAACCCAGCCGGGGCCGCCCTTCCCGGCCAGTCCATAACCCGGAAAGCAACGATGGTGGGCTCCCAGCCGCGCCTGCGCATCCTGCGCTCGAACGCCACGTGCGCGGCATCCTCGGTGCGGGCGGCACGATGCAGTCGGCCTTTGGTGATCGGCTCCGAGGTCACCCGTTCAGCCTGTCACACCCGTCTAGCGTCCCGGACAAGGGCGTACAGCGGGTTTCTTGACGGCGAGTACGAGATGGCAAGGCGACCATCGCCATCCAGCCTCGCCCGGCAACCGGCTGACGGCCGAATACCGCACTCGTCCAGCCTGCCCAGCCGGTGAAACCAGCAGCGCGACCGCGCCGATCGCGATCGGCAGCGCCATACCGACAAGTCGCTCGACCACCTACGGCAACCGGTTCGTCACTCGCGGGGCGGATGGCAGATCAGTAGCGCGCCAGGTACCACTTTGGCCTTGAGTGTTCGCTTCTGGTCGCGAGCGCCCCCGTCGAGCTCGAAGCGGAGTCGCTGGTCGAACCGCACCCGGATGCGACGGCCCGCGGTCACCTGCACGAACGGCGACCGGTCGCTGCGGTCCACCGCCATC
>JABFYB010000659.1 GCA_013361475.1 Hamadaea sp. | reverse complement strand
CGCCGGGCTCCGCCATGGCCAACCGCAACGCTGCCCTGGACTCGAGCGTGACGGCTGGCCGGTATCGACCGCTGATCAGCGCGCGGCTCCGCCGCTCTCGTAGCGCCTGTTCAGTTCCAGGGCCTCGGCGAGTTGGTCTTCCAGAATCACGATGCGGCATGCCGCTTCCACGCCGGTGCCTTGATCGGCGATGTCGCGTACGCGGGCGGCCAGCCGTAGTTGATAGCGGCTGTAGCGGCGGTGGCCGCCTTCGGATCGAGCGGGGGCGAACAGCTTCGCCGCCTCGACGGAGCGCAAGAACGCGGCTGTGGCGCCGATCATCTCAGCGGCGCGCCCCATGGTGTAGGCCGGGTAATGCTCGTCGTCGAATCGGTCCGGCGACGCAGTGCCGTCAACTGTCATATACGTCCTGTCTGTGATACACGGTATGGGTCCCGGTGCCATATGGCGGCACCGGGACCCGGGGAGTATTACGGGTTCCAACCATCACCGGCCGTTAAGTTGCACCGGTTTTCGTCTGTCCCACCGGCATGCCATGAGACGGCATCGCGGGACTTTGGCGTGGATATCGACCGAGGACCACCTTCCGTTCCTGGGGTCTACGGCTCCCACCGGCGCTGAGCGCGACCAGGTGGGCGATCCGATGGTGCCGTTCTCTCCCTTCTTCCCTTCTGGCCATCACGTGCCGATGACTCGGCAGTTCCGGGCCATCACCCGGCCAGCCACCCTGCAGCCCCGTTCACTTGCCTGGCCGCAAGGCCCGCCTGGCGCGGGTCCTTCCTTGGTTGTGTCTTTCGGTGCGCCAGTTCAGCTGTCGCACTCAATCAACCTTCGCAACACCTGATACCTTACCGATGCTCATGCCGAATGTCTACAACCGCGCCTAGAGAATTTCTGAGAGTGCGGAGTGAGGCATTCTGAGGAATTTTCACCGCGGTGCAGGGTCGAAACCCGCAGCCAGGCGACGTCCGGCGTAGCCAGCTGTACTCAGCCTTCAGATCGCGGCTGCTGCGTTGCCACCTGCGAGCGGATCGAACCCCCGGAGCCTGAAGGCATTGCCGGGGCCGTCGGGACCGATGCGGCCGAGTGCGCATAACACTTTTCCGCGGTGATCCAGAACACGCACAAACCTGACGTTTGGTCACCGAGTTTGCGTTACGCCACCCCCTTCGGGGAGCCCTCAACAGATAGACGCTTTTCGCGTTGTCATGCCGGGCGCCATGCGATGCGTGCCGCGTCGTGGCCAGGGACCGGCCGTGTCGAGCACCTTCCTCCGAACAAGGAGACAGGGTGCAACAGCCCACCCGGGCACGTGCCCGATATCGCCCAGCGCAGTGAAGGAGCACCAGATGAAACGACTTCTCGCCACGGCCGCGGCGGCCGTCCTCGTGCCGCTCGGTGTTGCCCTGGCCGTGAGCGAATCGGCCATGGCGGCGACGCTGACCCCGGTGACGAACTTCGGCGCCAACCCGACAAACCTCGGCATGTACGTGTACGCGCCGGACACCCTGGCACCGCGACCCGCCATGCTGGTCTTGGTGCACTACTGCGGGGGGTCGGCGTCGGCGATCTTCGGCGGCAACGGGCATGACTTCGTGACCGCGGCCGACCGATACGGCTACCTCATCGTCCTGCCGGAGGCGACCCGTAGCGGGCACTGCTTCGACGTGTCCACCCAGCAGGCCTTGCGACGCGACGGCGGCGGTGACTCGACCGGCATCAAGTCGATGGTGGACTGGGCCCGAACCCGGTACAACGTCGACCCCGCCCGGATCGTGGTCAGCGGCTTCTCCTCCGGCGCCATGATGGCCAACGTTCTGGCCGCCGAATATCCAGACGTGTTCGCCGCCGGTTCGGCCTTCTCCGGGGTGCCGGCCGGATGTTTCGCCACCACCGACGGCTCGCTGTGGAATAGCCAGTGTTCCAGCGGCAACGTCACCAAGACCGCGCAACAGTGGGGCGACATCGCACGCGCCATGTATCCCGGCTACTCCGGGCGCTACCCGCGAATGCAACTGTGGCACGGGACCACGGACACCACTCTGGCGTACCCGAACCTCGGCGAAGAGATCAAGCAATGGACCAACCTGAGCGGGGTCAGCCAAACCCCCGCAGCCACCGACTCGCCGCAGTCCAGCTGGACACGTACGCGCTACGGCAGCACCGGGACCACGGCCGCCGTTGAAGCGGTGAGCATCTCCGGCACCGGGCACACGCTGCCGCAAGCGGGCATGCTCGCGTACGCCATCTCGTTCCTGGGCCTGGACGGCGGCGCTCCGCCCACCAGCAGCCCGCCGCCCAGCAGCCCGTCGACCCGCTCCAACGTGATGATCGTGGGAGCCGCGTCCGGCCGGTGTCTCGACGATCCCAACGGGACCACCGTCAACGGCACTCAGATACAGCTCTGGGACTGCTGGGGCGGCAGCCCCCAGCGCTGGACCCACACCTCGGGCCGGCAGTTGACCGTGATGGGCAAATGCCTGGACGCCAGCGGCCACGGAACGACCAACGGCACGCCCGTGATCATCTGGGATTGCACCGGCCAGACCAACCAGCAATGGAACGTCAACGCCAACGGCACCATCACCGGCGTTCAATCCGGCCTTTGCCTGGACGCGGCCGGCGCTGCCACCGCCAACGGCGCCAAGATCCAGCTCTACGCGTGCTGGGGCGGCGCCAACCAGCAATGGACCATCCGCAGCTGACCACCCTTCGGGGCCGGCTGCGCGGGCCCCGCCATCACGGATGTCTGGAGACCTCATGCCCGATCTATCCCGACGGCAGGTACTCGCCGCCGCCGCGGCCGCAGGAGCGGGAGCGATGCTGACCCCCGCCTGGGCCTCGCCGGCCGCGGCGGCACCGCCGCTGCCCGGTAACGATCTGATCCTCTGGTACGACGAAAGCGCCGGAACCGACTGGCTGCGTGCACTTCCCATCGGCAACGGACGTCTGGGCGCCATGGTGTTCGGCAACGCCGACACCGAGCGGCTGCAGCTCAATGAAGACACCGTCTGGGCCGGCGGGCCGCATGACTACAGCAACCCGCTCGGTGCGGGTGCCCTGGCTGAGATTCGCCGGCTCGTGTTCGCCAACCAATGGAGCCAGGCGCAGAGCCAGATCGACCAGTACCTGCTCGGCAGACCCGCCGGTCAGCTGGCCTACCAGCCGGTCGGCGACCTGAGACTGACCTTTCCGACCGGATCCGGTGTCTCGGAGTACGTGCGCTACCTGGACCTCACGACCGCGGTCACCACCGTGTCGTACCTGCAGAACGGCGTGCGCTTCCGCCGGGAGGCTTTCGCCAGCGCCCCGGACCAGGTCATCGCCGTGCGGCTGACCGCCGACCGACTCGGCTCGATCTCCTTCACCGCGTCGTTCGCCAGTCCACAGCGCGTGACCGCGTCGAGCCCCGACGGCACCACGATCGCGGTGGACGGCCGTTCGGGGGACCAGCGCGGAATCGCCGGCTCGGTCCGTTTCCTCGCCCTGGCCAAGGCCATCGCCACCGGCGGCACCACCAGCAGCTCCGGCGGCACGCTCCGGGTCACCAACGCCGACGCCGTGACGCTGCTGATCTCGATCGGCACCAGCTATGTCGACTACGGCAACGTCAACGGCGACTACCAAAACATTGCCCGCGCCCGGCTCACGGCCGCGCAGGGCATTGCCTACGACACGGTACGCAGCCGGCACGTGGCCGACTACCAGGCCCTGTTCGGACGGGTGACCCTCGACCTGGGGCGTACTTCGGCGGCCGATCAGACCACCGACATCCGCATCGCCCAGCACAACTCGGTCAGTGATCCGCAGTTCTCGGCCCTGCTTTTCCACTATGGCAGGTATCTTCTGATCTCGTCGTCGCGGCCGGGGAGCCAGCCGGCCAACCTCCAAGGCATCTGGAACGACTCGCTGACCCCGTCGTGGGACTCGAAGTACACCCTCAACGCCAACCTGCCGATGAACTACTGGCCCGCCGACACCACCAATCTGGGCGAGTGCTTCGAGCCGGTCTTCCGGATGATCAGCGACCTCACCGTGACCGGAGCCCGGGTGGCCCAGGTGCAGTACGCCGCCGGCGGCTGGGTGACGCACCACAACACCGACGGCTGGCGGGGCGCGTCGGTGGTGGACTTCGCCGCCGCCGGCATGTGGCAGACCGGCGGCGCCTGGCTGGCGACGACGATCTGGGACCACTATCGCTTCACCGGCGACGTGGCCTTCCTGCGGCAGTACTACCCGGCGATGAAGGGCGCCGCCCAGTTCTTCCTCGATACCCTCGTGGCGGAGCCGACTCTCGGCTACCTGGTCACCAACCCGTCGAACTCGCCCGAGCTGGCGCATCACTCCGGCGTGAGCGTCTGCGCCGGCCCGACGATGGACAACCAGATCCTTCGCGATCTGTTCAACGGGGTGGCCCAGGCCGGCCAGGTGCTCGGCGTGGACGGCGATTTCCAGACCCGCGTACTGGCCGCCCGGGATCGATTGGCGCCCACACGTGTCGGCTCCCGGGGCAACGTGATGGAGTGGCTCTACGACTGGGTGGAGACCGAGCCGAACCACCGGCACATCTCCCACCTGTACGGGCTGCATCCCAGCAACCAGATCACCAAACGCGGCACCCCGGCCCTGTACAACGCCGCCCGCCGAACGCTCGAACTACGCGGCGACGACGGAACCGGCTGGTCACTCGCTTGGAAGATCAACTTCTGGGCGCGGATGGAGGAAGGCGGCCGGGCGTACGACCTCATCCGTCTGCTCGTGCGGACAGACCGGCTTGCGCCGAACATGTTCGACCTGCATCCGCCGTTCCAGATCGACGGCAACTTCGGCGCCACCTCCGGCATCGCCGAGATGCTCCTGCAAAGCCACGCCGGTGAACTGCACATCCTGCCGGCGCTGCCGCCCGCCTGGCCCGCCGGGAAGGTCACCGGCCTGCGCGGGCGCGGCGGATTCACCGTCGACGCCACCTGGAACGCCGGGCAGGCCAGTACGGTCGTCATCCGGCCCGACCGCACCGGCTCGGTGAACGTACGCAGCGTCGCGTTCGCCGGAACCGTCGAGGTCACCGACAGCACCACCGGAACCGTGGTCGCGGTGACCCGGCCGGAACCTGATGTGCTGACGTTGCCGGCGCAATCGGGTCACGTCTACACCGTGAAGGTGACCTCGACCAGTCCCATCCCGACCGGATACGTGCGGATAGCCAACGCCGCCACCGGTCTGGTGCTCGACAGCGGCGGGAACGTCGCCTCTGGGTCGAATCTCAAGCAGTGGCCCTGGGACGGTTCCACGAACCTCCAATGGCAGTTCGTCGACCTCGGCGGCGGCTGGTATCGCATCGTCAACCGCACCAACGGGATGGTCGCCGACAGCTGGGGCAACACCGCCAACGGCGCACCGTGCCGGCAGACGACCTGGAACGGTGGAGTCAACCAGCAGTGGCGC
>JABFYB010000809.1 GCA_013361475.1 Hamadaea sp. | reverse complement strand
GTTCGCGGCGAAGCCCGACAGCACCATGAGGTGGCCGTTCGTGCCGTAGGTCAGGCCGGGGATCTCGCCCTTCTTGAACGACAGCGACGTCACCAGCGGCAGGCCGGCCGCGATGAACAGTTCGGCCTCGTTGAGCGAGCGCAGCCGGGTGATGAACCCGGTGAGCCCGTAGCGGCCGGCGTACGCGGGGTTGAAGGGCCAGTTGCCGCAGCCCGAGTACGCGTAGTCGTAGGTGCCCCGGGCGGCGTGGTCCACCCACGGGTCCTGGTAGGACGGATCCACCCAGGCGTAGTCGGCCGCTGGGGGCAGGCTGTTCCAGAAGCCCATGATCATGGAGACCGAGGTCGGGCTGCACCAGGCCTGGCCGCCGTTGTCATACTCGGGGTACTGCCCGGAGTGGATGCTCTGGGAGTAGCCGGGAACCGTCAGCAGCACACCTTGCGCGGCCTTCGGCGTCGAAACGGTCCACTTCTTCGGCGCGGCGGGCAGGTGCGAGGCCATCGCGCCGAAGCTCGTCAGCACGGGGTTGTCGGTGCTGCCCGGTACGCGCAGCAGGGTCACCCGCAGCTGCCAGCTCGACAGCTCGTGGCCGGCAGCGGCCGAGAAGGTGTCCGTGTAGACGGTGCCGTCGGTGTCGCCCTGGCCGGTCACGGAGGTCCGGTGGAAGTCGACGTTGTCGGCGGCCCACCGGCCCAGCACGTACCACTTGGTGGTGTTGCCCAGCGCGGTCACGCCGCGTACCTCGATCTGGACCCAGCTGCCACCGGGGGTGGTCGCGGTCCACGAGGCGATCAGCTCCTGGGCGGTGAAACCCGGGGCCACGAAGGCCGAGGTCCACGTCGCGAAGTCATAGGTCCGCGTCGTCCCACTCACGACATCCGTGTACGCCGTCTGCCCGGCCGCCGAGGCGAAGGTGAGGTGTCCTCCGCTCGCCGCCGTCCCGGCGAAGGTGCCGGTGGCGTAGTCGGCGTCGGAGGCCCACCGACGGAAGACGATGTCCTGATTGAGGTAGGGCTGGTCTTTCACCTTGTCTCCGGCCTGCGCGGGGGCCGCCAGCATAGCCGGGACACTCGCGGCGGCCGTTACGGCAGCCGCACGAAGTACACTGCGTCTCTTCATCGAGGAGCTCCTTCGAGCAGGGGGTATGCGAAGGACTGTCGCCCGACAGCGTGGCGGACGGCCGGTCTGGCCGCAATACCTCGGCGGTTAAGAATTTTCTCAACCGGGTGGACCTCGGTGAAGACGTATCAGTCGGTGTCACGGCTGGAGTGGCACGAACCGGGGAGGATTCGGGCTATGCGCGTACTCGTGATTGAGGACGAGCAGCACCTGGCCGACGCCATCGCGCGGGGCCTGCGCCGCCACGGCATGGCGGTGGACGTGGCCTACGACGGCGACGCGGGCCACGAGGCAGCCTTCGTCACGCGGTACGACGTGGTCGTGCTGGACCGCGACCTGCCGGGGGTCCACGGCGACCAGATCTGCGCGGACCTGGTGGCGTCGGGGACGCTGACCCGGGTGCTGATGCTGACGGCGAGCGGCGCGGTGGCCGACCGGGTCGAGGGGTTGAGCCTCGGCGCGGACGACTACCTCCCGAAGCCCTTCGACTTCAGCGAACTCGTGGCGCGAGTGCAGGCGCTCGGCCGACGGGCGACGCCGGTCACGCCGCCGATCTTGCATGTGGCCGATGTCACGCTCGACCCGGCCAAGCGCATCGCGACCCGGGCCGGTCAGCAGCTGGACCTCACGAACAAGGAGTTCGGCCTGCTGGAGGCGCTGATGCGGGCCGACGGCGCCGTCGTCAGCACGGAGGAACTCCTTGAACGCGTCTGGGACGCCAATGCCGACCCGTTCACCACCATTGTTCGGGTCACCATGCGTACGCTGCGACGCAAGCTCGGCGACCCGGCCTTGATCGAGACGCTGGTCGGCGCGGGTTACCGGATCACGGCCGAGCCCACGGACCAGTCGTGAAGCGCCGCCTGCCGCGGCCGACCCTGCGGCTGCGGCTCACCCTGCTCAACGGACTCCTCCTGGTCGGCGCGGGTGCACTGCTGATCGCGCTGGCCTTCCTGCTCGCCAGCGAGGCGCTCCAGCCGGCCGAGCACCTCGACCCGTCCTCCCAGGTCGTCCTGGCCGACGGCCGCCAGCTGCCCGTGGAGGAATGGGAACGGCAGCTGCGCCGCGACGTCGGCGCGGAACTGCTGGAGAAAGGCCTGCTGGCCCTGATCGCGATCAGCGTCGTCGGGGTCGTCGGCGGGTACGCCGTCGTCGGCCGCGCCCTGCGTCCACTCCAGCAGGTCACCGCGACCGCACGCCGCCTCGGCGGGCAGAACCTCGACCAGCGCATCCGATACGAAGGCGCCGACGACGAGGTGGCCGAACTCGCCGGCACCTTCGACGCCATGCTCGACCGGCTCAAGGTGGCCTTCGACTCGCAACGCCGCTTCGTCGCCAACGCGTCCCACGAACTGCGTACGCCGCTCGCCGTGATGAAGACCGAGATCGACGTGACGCTGTCCGACCCGAAGGCCGACCTGGCCGAGCTGCGCCGGATGGGCACCGTCGTCAAGGACGCCTCCGAACGGGCGAACGCCCTCGTGGACGCGCTTCTGGTGCTGGCCCGGTCGGAGGCGCAGACCGCCTTGGCGCGCAAACAGGCGGCGGATCTGGCCGACGGCGTACCGGGGGCGCTGGACGCGATGTCCCGCGAGATCCGGCGGCTGCACCTCGACGTCGCCCTCGATCTGGCGCCCGCGCCCGTCGTCGGCGACCCGAGCCTGCTCGAACGCCTGGCGGGCAACCTCATCGAGAACGCCTGCCGGTACAACCACCGCGACGGGCGGATCTGGGTGCGTACCGGCAGTGGCGGGGGGACCAGCCAGCTCATCGTCGGCAACACCGGCTTCGAGGTCGATCAGGCCGACGTCGAAGGGCTCTTCGAGCCGTTCCGCCGGGGCGGCCGGGAGCGTACCGGGGCGCGGGGTTCCGGCCTCGGCCTGTCGATCGTCCGTGCGGTATGCCACGCCCACGGCGGCAGCGTGCACGCCGTCGCGCTGCCGGGCGGCGGGCTGGAGGTCACCGTCGCGGTTCCCAGCGCTGTTCTCGGTGCCGCCGAGGGATTACCATCTGGCCCGTGACTGCCTTGATTCGGCATATCACCGTGGACTGCGCGGACCCCTACACGCTGGCCGGGTTCTGGAGCGAGGTCACCGGCTACCCACGGCACCCCTCCGACGAGCCGGGTGCCGACCAGGCGCTGCTCGTGGCGCCGGACGGGGAAGGTCCCGGGGTGCTGTTCTCCCGCGTCCCGGAGGGCAAGAGCGGCAAGAACCGCGTGCACCTTGATCTACAGCCGACCGACTGCAAGCGGGACGAGCAGGTCGACCACCTGCTGACGCTCGGCGCCACGATGGTCAGCGACCAGCGCAACGCCGACGGGACGGGCTGGGTCGTGCTCGCCGACCCCGAGGGCAACGAGTTCTGCGTCGAGCGGTCGCTCTCCGAGCGCGCCTAGCCGGACTCCCTCCGTCCGCGAGGCCTGCGGCCTCCCGCGGTAAGGCGCTGGATCAGGGTTCCGGGTCGAATCTTGCCTCAAGATTCGGCCGCGAACCCTGATCCAGCGGTCTCGAACTACCACAGCCGCGATGCCACCGTGATGCCATGCTGAGCCACTTTGGCATCAAGTTGAGCCAAGATGGCTTGCGATGGTGCCATGCGTGTGCCATAGTGGTGCCATGGACTTGACCACGTATGTGAACAACCTCGGCCGCGAGTTCGCGACTCTCGCCGAAAGCGGCGGCGACGAGGCGCGTGCGCTGGTCGAACGGCTCACCGGCTCGATCGAGTCGGCGATCCGGATGACGCTCCTGGAGACCCTGTCGGCCGCCGCCGACGACATCACCCGGGACCTGGCTCCGGGCTCGGTCGAGCTGCGCCTGCGAGGTCGCGACCCGGAGTTCGTCGTGACCCTGCCGCCGACCGAGACGTCGGCCATGCCGTCCGAGGCCGCCACGTCGGCGACCGACCGCGCGGCCGACGGCGATCCGCTGTTCGCCGAGGACGGCCCGTCGGCCCGCATCAACGTACGCCTGCCGGAGCAGCTCAAGGCGGCGATCGAGGAGGCCGCCGCGAAGGAGGGCCGTTCCGTCAACGCCTGGCTGGTCCGGTCGGCCGCGGCTGCTCTGCAGCGACCGGAGCGCGAGCAGCGCCCGGATCCGCTCGGCGCGGGCGGGCGGTCCAAGCAGAGCTTCACCGGCTGGGTGCGCTAGCCGCACCGTCCACCGACGACTTTCGCCACCACGTCCCCGGCCTGCGGGGACAGTTCACCGACCCGTGATGAGGGGACCACCATGCCAACTTTCGAGACGCCCGAATCGATCACCGTCACCGTCGACCTCGGCTTCGGCCACGTGCGGATCACCGCCAGCGACCGCACGGACACCGTCGTCGAGGTACGCCCCAGCGACGAGACCGACGAGTCCGACGTGAAGGCCGCCCAGCAGATCCGGGTGGACTACAGCAACGGCCAGCTCCGCGTGACGGGCCCGAAGCGGAAGCTCGACTTCTCCCGCAAGACCCGGTCCGTTGACGTCGCCATCGACGTGCCCACGGGCTCGCACCTCGTCGCCGACCTGCAGGCGGGCGACGTCCGCGGCATCGGGCGGATCGGGGAGTGCCGGGTCAAGACCGGGGCGGGCAACACCTGGCTGGAGGTGACCGGTCCGCTCCACCTGAGCACCGGCGCCGGTCAGGTCACCGTCGACGGAGTCACCGGGACCGCGGAGATCTCCACCGGCAGCGGCAAGGTCCAGCTCGGCCTGATCGACGGCGGCGCGGCGATCAAGAACTCCAACGGCGACACCACCATCGACGCGGTGACCGGTGAGCTGCGCGTACGCGCGGCCAACGGCAGCATCTCCGTGGAGAAGGCCGGCGCCGGGGTCGACGCGAAGACGTCCAACGGCAACATCCGCCTCGGCGAGGTCGTCCGCGGCTCGGTGGTCCTCGGGACCGCCATGGGCAGCCTGGACATCGGCATCGCCGACGGCACCGCCGCCTGGTTGGAGGTGAACACCTCGTTCGGGCATGTGCGCAACCTGATGAGCGACACCACCAAGCCCGCGGACGCCACCCAGACCGTCGAGGTACGCGGCCGCACCTCCTACGGCGACATCACCGTCCACCGTTCCTGAACCCCGGATCCGAGAAGGGACCACCCCATGAGTGACAAGGCGATTCAGGTGGAGGGCTTGCAGAAGTCCTTCACGGGAGTCGAGGTGTTGAAGGGCGTCGACTTCGACGTGCGGCGGGGCGAGATCTTCGCCCTGCTCGGCTCCAACGGCGCCGGCAAGACCACCACCATCAAGGCGTGCGCGACGCTGCTGAAGGCGGACGCCGGCACCATCCGCGTGGCCGGGTTCGACGTGGCCCGGCAGCCGGACAAGGTTCGGGAGGCCATCAGCCTGACGGGCCAGTTCGCGGCGGTCGACGCGATGCTCACCGGGCGCGAGAACCTGGTGCTGATCGCCAAGCTCCGGGCGGTCGCCAACCCGAAGAAGGTCGCGGCCGAGCTGCTCGACCGGTTCGGGCTGGTGGACGCGGCCGACCGCCGGGCCGGCACCTACTCCGGTGGCATGACGCGCCGGCTCGACATCGCGATGAGCCTGGTCGGCGCCCCGGCCGTGATCTTCCTGGACGAGCCGACCACCGGCCTCGACCCGGAGGGCCGGATCGAGGTCTGGAAGACGGTGAAGGAGCTGGCCAAGAGCGGTACGACGATCCTGCTGACCACTCAGTACCTGGACGAGGCCGAGCAGCTCGCCGATCGGATCGCCATCCTGCACGGCGGGCGAATCATCGCCAACGGGACGCTGGAGCAGCTCAAGCAGCTCTTCCCGCCCGCGACAGTCGAGTACGTCGAGAAGCAGCCATCCCTCGAGGAGATCTTCCTCGCCATCGTCGGTGAGAGGACGGGTCGGTAATGAAGGCACTACGGGACACCGGCGTACTGTTCGGGCGGTCCATGCGCCACATCGGTCGCAGCCCGGACACCATCATCACGGTGCTGATCACGCCGGTCATGCTCATGCTGTTGTTCGTCTACGTCTTCGGCGGCGCGATCCAGACCGGCACCGACAATTACGTCAACTACCTGCTGCCCGGCATCCTGCTGATCGCCATCGCCAGCGGCATCTCCTACACCGCGTTCCGGTTGTTCTCCGATGTGCAGACGGGTCTGTTCACGCGGTTCACGTCGATGCCGATCGGCCGTTCGTCCCTGCTGTGGGGGCACGTGCTGACCTCGATGGTGTCCAACGCCATCTCGATCGTCGTCATCATCGGGATCGGCCTGCTCATGGGCTTCCGCTCCAGCGCGGGAGTGCTGGCCTGGCTCGCGGTGGCGGGCATCCTCGCCCTGTTCACCCTGGCGCTGACCTGGCTCGCCGTCATCCCCGGGCTGACCGCGAAGTCCATCGACGGCGCGAGCGCGTTCGCGTACCCGCTGATCTTCCTGCCGTTCATCAGCTCCGCGTTCGTCCCGACCGACACCATGCCCACCCCGGTACGCGTCTTCGCGGAGAACCAGCCCGTCACGTCGATCGTCGAGACGCTGCAGTCGCTGCTGCACGACCAGCCGGTCGGCAACGACATCTGGGTCGCGCTGGCCTGGTGCGTCGGCATCGCCGCCGTCGCGTACTTCTTCGCCATGCGGGCGTACCGGCGAGTCCGCTGACCGGACCGATCCCAGCCCCTCCCAGCACAGTGGCCGTTCGCCGGAAGGCGGGCGGCCACTGCGCGTTGGGCGGGGGTTGCCGACTCTTTAGATAACCGCTATACATTGGCGGCGGAAACGCGCTCCTGGAGCGTCGGAAACGCGGGCGGGCGGAGAGGAGGCGGGCAGTGCAGGACGTCGTGCTGGCGCTGCTGGTCAAGGAACCCTCGCACGGGTACGACCTGCGCCGGCGACTGGCGTCCGCGCTGGGGCCGCTGGGCGAGACGCTCAACGCCGGGCAGATCTACGTGACGCTCACGCGGCTGGAACGGGCCGGGCTCGTGCGGCAGGAACGCGAGGACGCACCGACGCGGGGACCCCGGCGCAAGGTGTACGCGTTGACGCCGTCCGGGCGTGACCGGGTCGGCGAGTGGCTGGCTGAACCGGCCGGGGCCAAACCGGACGTCGCGGAGTTCCACCTCAAGCTGGTGGCCGCGGCGGTGTCCGGGCTGGCCGACCCCCGCGTGCTGGTGGCGGCGCAGCGGCGGGACGTGATGCGCGGTCTCGGGCAGGCGCAGCGGGCCGCGCTCGACCACGACGTGGATTCCGAGCCCTGGCTGCTGCTGGAGGGCGTCGCGCTGCGGATGCAGGCCGATCTGCGCTGGCTGGACGAATGCGAACGGGTGTGGTCGGCCCGGGTCGGAAAGGCGGAAGGATGACGGAGTACGGGGCGACGCCGATGCTGCGCGCAGTCGGTCTGTCCAAGGTGTACGGAGAAGACGAGAGCCTGGTCCGTGCGGTCGACGAGGTCGACCTGGAGGTCCCGGCCGGGCAGACGCTGGCCGTGATCGGGGCGAGTGGGTGCGGCAAGTCCACGCTGCTGCAGCTGCTCGGCGGGCTGGATCGGCCGAGCGACGGCGAGGTGTGGCTCGGCGGTCGGCGGATCGACCACTTCGGCGAGCGGGCGCTGGCGCGGCTGCGCCGCAAGGCGATCGGGTTCGTCTTCCAGGCGTACCACTTGATGGACGAGCTGACGGCGGCGGAGAACGTCCAACTCCCGGCCTTACTGGCCGGGGTCTCCCCGCGGACGGCCCGGCGACGGGCGGCCGCCCTGCTCGATCGGGTCGGACTCGCCGACCGGGCACGCCGGCTGCCGTCGGAGTTGTCCGGCGGGCAGCGGCAGCGGGTGGCGATCGCCCGTGCCCTGGTGAACGAGCCGATGGTGGTCTTCGCCGACGAGCCGACCGGAAACCTCGACAGCGCCGCGACGCACGAGATCCTCCGGCTCTTCGCCGGGCTCCGGGCCCAGGGGCAGACCCTCGTCCTGGTCACGCACGACGAGCGGGTGGCGGCGACCGCCGACCGAGTCGTCTCCATGCGCGACGGCATGGTCACCAGCGACACCGGACATCCCGCCGGCTCCGGGAGCCCGTCCGGCGGCGTACGCCTCGGCACGCTGCTGAGCTGGGAGGGCTGATCTCCGATGGGACACCTGCTGGTGATCTGGCGGCTCGCCGTACGCGATCTGCGCCGTCATCCGATCGAGGCGCTGATCCCGTTGATCGCCGTCACCGTCGCGATCGCCACGCTCGCGGTGGGGCTGGCGCTGACCTCCTCGACGGAGACGGCGTACGTCGCCACGAAGGAGGCCACCGCCGGACCCGACGTCACCGCCACGCTGGTTCAGGACCCGGGGCTCACCGAGAAACTCGCGCACGCTCCTGGCGTGGTCGCGTACGCCGGTCCCTTCTTCGCCTTCTCGACGACGATCCGCGTACGCGGCTATCAAGTGCGTTCCGCCGTGGAGGGACGTGAGACGACGGCGGCGGCGGTCGATCAGCCGCTCGTCACCGACGGTTCCTGGGTACGCGACGGCGGTGCGGTGATCGAGCGCGGCTTCGCCCGGGCGCTGGGCGTACGCGTCGGCGACGTGCTGACGGTCAACGGGCGCGAGCTGACCGTGGTCGGCGTCGCCGTCAGCACGGCGAGCGGCGTCTACCCGGGGACGGACAACGCCCAGGGACGGGGGCCGACGGACCGGGGCGGCAAAGTATGGCTGACCGCGGCCGACGCCCGGGCGACGGCGGACGGTGCGGTCGGCGTCCGTCTCCTGTACCTCCGGCTGGCCGATCCGGCTGCGACGGAGAAGTTCGTGAAATCCGTCTCCAGGACCGACTTCCGGGGCGACACCTGGACTCATTACGCCACCTGGCAGCAGGTCGTCGAGGAGGACGAGCGGATGGTGCGGTTCCTCGTGCCGACGCTCGTGGTGGGTGGCTGGCTGATCGCCGTCGCCGCTGCCGTCGGGCTCGCCGCGTTCGTGGCACTGCGGGCCTCCCGTTACAACCGCCGTGCGGGGCTGCTCAAGGCGGTCGGAGCGACTCCGGGCACGATCGCGGCCGTGCTGCTCGCTCAGTACCTGGCGCTGACGGCGGTCGCGACCGTCCTCGGGTTGGCCGTCGGCGCCGTCGTCGCGCCGGGACTGACCGATCCCAGTTCCGGCCTGCTGACCGGGGTCAGTCCGCCCACGTCCGGCACGATCATCGCCGCGGCCGTGCTCGCGATCCTCGTCGCGATGGCCGGGACGGTCGGTCCGGTCGTCCGGGCCATGCGGCGAAGCACCGTCGACGCCCTGGTCGACGCCGCCGCGCCACCCTCCCAGGCCTTCGGCCTCACCGGCGTGCTGGCCTATCTGCCCACGTCGCTGCTTCTCGGCGCGCAACTGCTCGCCCGTCGTCCCGGCCGGGCGGTGTCGGCCTGCTTCGGGGCGGCGGCGACGGCCGCGATGGTCACCGCGCTGGTGATCTTCCGATCCGAGCCGATCAGGCCGCTGAGCTTCGGCGTGTCGACGCTCGACGACGTGCGGGCCATCGAGCTCAGTCAGGTGCTGCTCGGCGTGACGCTGGCCCTGGGGGCGCTGTCCGTCCTGAACACCCTGGTGCTCGGCTGGAGCACGGCGAATCAGGCGCGACGCACCCTCACCGTCGCCCGCACGCTGGGCGCCACGCCCGGTCAGGTCGTCACGGCGCTCTGCTTCGTCCAGGTGCTCGCCGCGCTGCCCGGCCTCGCGCTCGGCATCCCGACCGGACTCTTCCTCTACTGGGTGGTCAGCGTCGACATGCCCGCGCCGCCGGCGACGTCGCTGGTCCTCGCCGCGCTGGCCATGCTCGTGGGGATCGCGGCGACCGCCGCGCTGCCCGCCTGGGTGCATACCCGCCGGTCCGCGGGCAGCCTGCTCAAGGCCGAGGCCGCGTAGCCTCGGCCACCGTCGGCGCGACCCGGCCCGCGTCCTCCCAGCCTTTCCACCAATGGGTACGCCGAGCGACGTCCACTGCGGCCGCCGGGAGGCCGGCGATCCGCAACTCGACCCCGTCGCGTCCGAGCTGGTCGGAGAGTTCGTGCAGCGCGTCGAGCACGGTGACGGTGAAGGTGCGCTGCCGGGGCATGTCGAGCGTCAGTGTTCGTTGTCCGGGATGGCCGGCGGCGTGGTCGAGGATCTGCGCCTGGGCCACCCGGACGTTGGCGGTGTAGAGCCCGGAGCCCACGCGCAGCACCAACGGGTCGACCGAGACCTCGTCGATCGTCACCCGGTTGAGTTCGCGCAACACGAGGATGAGAGTCGCCCCGATCCCGACCGCGACGGCGGCGAGCAGACCCGCGGTGAGCCCGACGAACGCGGTGGCGGCCGCGATCCAGAACTCCATGCGGTCGATGCGGGCCAGGCGGGCGAAGTCGGCCGGCTTGATCAGACCGAGCACGGCCACGAGGACCATCGCGGCGAGCGCCGCCTGCGGCAGCTGGTCGAGGACGGGGGCCAGCCACAACGCGACCGCCACCGCGAGCCCGATCGTCACGAGCTGGGCGGCCTGCGTACGCGCGCCGGCCCGGTCGTTCACCGCCGTCTGCGAGAACCCGCCCGCGGACGGCATCGCGCCGAAGAACGCGCCCGCCGTGCTGGCGGCTCCGGCGGCCAGCAGTTCCCGGTCGTTGTCCAGCGCTGGTTCGCTCGGCTTCCGCATCGCCCGGCCGACCGAGAGGCTCTCCATGAACACCATGAACGCGATGGCGATCGCGCCCGGCAGCATCGCCGCGGAGTGGGCGGGGCCGGGCAGGTCCGGCACCGGCAGACCACTCGGCACGGGGTCGATCAAGGCGACGCCGCGCGACGGCAGATCCAGCAGGACGCTGGCGACCAGGGCCAGCACCACCGCGACCAGCGGCGCCGGTACGCGCGGCAGCAGCCGGCCCGCGCCGACCAGGACGATCAGCAGCACCGCCGAGAGCGCGACGGTCGTCGTGTTCGCGTCGCCGAGGTGCGAGGCGACCGTGCCGAGCTGGGCGAAGAAGCCACCCGTCAGGGACACGTCGATGCCCAGCAGCTTCGGCAGCTGCCCGACGGCGACGACCAGCCCGACGCCGGTCTTCACTCCGACGAGCACCGGCGTCGAGATGTTCTCGACCAGCGCCCCCAGCCGCAGCAGCCAACCGGCGAGCAACAGGAGGCCCACTTCGACGGTCAACGTCGCGAGCGCGCTCGTCGAGCCCGCCACCACCCCGGCGGCGGCCAACGTCGACGCGGTCAACGTGGCGATCGTGGAGGTGGTGGACGTGCTCAACACTCTCGATCCGCCGAGGACGGCGTACAAAAGCATGGGAATCATGCAGGTGTAGAGACCGACCTGGACCGGCAGTCCGGCGATCGTGGCGTAGGCCATGGCCTGCGGGACCACGACGGCGCCGGCGGCGAGCCCGGCGAGGACGTCGGGGCGCAGCCAGGCGCGCCGGTAGCCGCGGAGAGTGGGGAACAGCGCCGTCATTCGAGGTCGGCGGCGCAGCGGAAGCCGAGATGGCAGGTGCTGGTGTCGACGGTCTGGGGCAGCCGCGCGGCCGGGCGGTAGCGGCGGCAGTAGGACGGCGCGCAGAGGTAGGAGCCGCCCTTCATGACCTTGCGCGGGCGGCGTTCACCGAGAGGCGTGGCCGGGTCGACGCTCAGCGCCTCCTTGCCGCCGGTCGGGTTGTGGCGGGGTGCGGGCGTGCCGCAACAGGACGGCGTGGCGGCCGGTTTGTGCGCCGACCACCAGTCGGACGTCCATTCCCACACGTTGCCGATCATGTCCGCGAGCCCGTAGTCGTTCGCGGCGAACGAACCCACCGGCGAGGTCCAGTACCAGCCGTCGGCCTCGTCGTTGACGTGCGGGAACGCGCCCTGCCACACGTTCGCGAGATGCCGGCCGCCCGGGGTCAGCTCGTCACCCCAGGCGTATTCGCGGCCGTCGTGACCGCCGCGCGCGGCGAACTCCCACTCCGCCTCGGTCGGCAGGCGCTTGCCCGCCCAGCTCGCGTACGCCACCGCGTCGGCGTAGGCGAGGTGGACCACCGGATGATCGTCCAGACCGGACAGATCCGACTCCGGGCCCCGGGGATGCCGCCAGTCCGCGCCCGGCACGTGCGACCACCACTGGTACGCGTCGCGCAGGTCGACCGGGTGCGACGGCGGGGTGAAGACCGCCGACGCGGGGACGAGCAGAGCCGGGTCCGCCCCCGGATAGTCGGCCGGATCGGGTGCGCGCTCCGCCAGCGTCACGTGCCCGGTCGCGGCGACGAAGTCGGCGTACTGGGCGTTGGTGACCGGATGCGGATCGAGGAGGAACGGGCTCACCTCGACGGGATGCGCCGGGGCCTCCTCCGGATAGTGCCGGTCGGAGCCCATGGTGAACCGGCCGCCGGGGATCGCCGCCATTTCGGCGCGGCCCGGCGACCGGCGTGCGTCGTGCAGCTGCGTCATCGGGCTGTCATCAGTCTCGGGCCATCGCCGCCGCGAGATGCTTCTCGACGTCCACGTACGCGTCGTCCGCCACGTCGAAGACGACCTTGACGATCTCGCCCCCGGTGAACTCGAACCTTGGCGTGTACTCGGAGCTGACCGCGTCCCCGCCGTCGTAGCCGATGCACAGCCCCTCGCCGCACAGCGCGAAGTGCCCGGTCATCGTCCGCAGCTCCTGCTCGGCGACGACCTGGTCGTCGATGTAGAGCTTGCACGGGCCATAGGACTCCATGTGCTCGCCGGTGCGGTCCTTGATGAACTCCACGCCGACGATGTGCCGGCCGGGTCCGGGCGCCGGGGCGGAGATCCGGGTCTCCGGCGGGATGCCGAGGAAGTTGTACGCGTACGTCAGCGTCCCGTCCTTGATGAACATGCTGTGCCCGCCGAACCGGGAACCGGCAGCGAAGATGACGCCCTCGGCGCGGTCGGCGACCACGATCTCGGCGAGCACCTTGTAGGACACGCCGTGGACGTTGGCCGCCGAGCGCTCGGGGACCTCGCTGGTCCCGGGGTAGTAGACGTACTGACCCGAGGGCGGCACCGGGATGTGGAACTCCAGCTCGAGGTACTTCGTCAGGTCCTTGCCGCTGACGGCCAGGTCGTTGAGCGGCAGGACGTTGTTCGCCCGCGCCTCGCGCAGCCACAGGTCGGCCAGCTCCTCGACCTTCTCCGGATGTTCCGCGGCGAGGTCGTGCGCCTCGGAGCGGTCGACGTCGGTGTGGAACAGCTGCCACTTGTCCTTGTCGAAGCCACCTTTGCCGAGGATCGGGCCGTGCTCGGTGACCGCCTTCCAGCCCTGGTGCCAGATGCCCCGATTGCCGAACATCTCGTAGTACTGCGTCTCCTTGCGGGTCGGGGCGTCGGCGTCGTCGAAGCTGTACCGCATCGACACGCCCGCCAGCGGCGTCTGCTCGACGCCGTTCACCACGTCGGGCATGGTCACCCCGCACACGTCGAGGATCGTCGGGACGATGTCCGTGCTGTGGTGGTACTGGTGGCGTACCTCGCCGCGGGCCGTCATGCCGGCCGGCCAGTGGATCACCAGCGGGTCGCACACGCCGCCCTGGTAGACGTACCGCTTGAACATCCGGTACGGCGTCGAGAACGCCGCCGCCCAGCCGGTCGGATAGTGGTTGTAGGTGTTCGGCGTACCGAGGTCGTCGAGGTGCTTGAGGTTCTCCGCCATGCTGTCGGGCCAGCCGTTGAAGAACTTGCCCTCGTTGACCGAGCCGTTCGGGCTGCCCTCGCCGGAGGCCCCGTTGTCGGCGCAGTAGAAGATGATCGTGTTGTCGAGCTGCCCCGACTCCTCCAGATAGTCGACGATGCGGCCGACCTGGGCGTCGGTGTACTCCGAGAACGCGGCGTAGACCTCGGCCATCCGGCAGAACAGCTTCTTCTCCTCGGCGGAGAGCGAGTCCCACGGGCGCACCATGTCGGCCGGGGAGAAGGTGCCCTCGGCCATCGGGTTCAGCTCGGTCAGCTCGGTGCCCTCGGGCAGGATGCCCTTCTCGATCATGCGGGCGAGGACCCACTCCCGGTACGCCTCGTACCCGTCGTCGAAGACGCCCTTGTACTTGTCGATGTACTCCTGGGGAGCGTGGTGCGGGGCGTGGTTGGCGCCCGGGCAGAACCACAGGTACCACGGCTTGTCCGGCTCGGACTGCTTGGCGTCCCGGATGAACTGCAACGCCTTGTCGGCGAGGTCCTTGGACAGGTGGTAGCCGTCCTCGGGACCGTAGGGCTGGTCGAGGTAGTGGTTGTCCTCGGCGAGGTCGGGGAACCACTGGTTGGTCTCCCCGCCGATGAAGCCGTAGAACCGGTCGTAGCCCATGCCGAGCGGCCACTCCTTCTTCGACGCCCCCATCGTCCACGCGTCGACCGGCACGTTGTGGTTCTTGCCCACCCAGAAGGTCGACCAGCCCGCGTCTCGCAGTACGCCCGCCATCGGGGCGCACGACGGCGGAATATGGGAGCTGTACCCGGGGAATCCGGTGGACGTCTCCGAGATCGACGCGAAGCTGTTCATGTGATGGTTCCGTCCGGTCAGGAAGGTGGACCGGGTGGGCGAGCACAGCGCGGTGGTGTGCCACTGGGAGTAGGTCAGCCCGTTGTCGGCGAGGCGTTGCATGGTCGGCATCTGGATCCGGCCGCCATAGGGCGACCACGCCGCACACCCGGTGTCGTCGTACAGGACCACCAGCACGTTCGGCGCGCCCTGGGGAGCCTTGTCCGGGAGGAAGGCGTCCCAGTCCGGGATCGAGTCGCGGATGTCGAGTGCGATCCGGCCGTTGAACTCTTTCGCCATGGGCGTCCCCCGAGTGTCAAAACCACACTTTCTTCGCAATGTAGCGACATCGGGGGCAGTGATCACCGGATATCGTCAGATCCCTCTAATTCGATGCTGAGGGCGCGAAGTCGCCGGGATGATCGACTGGCTCTTGGCCGGCGACGCGCAGCCTGTAGCGGCCTTCGGCAGTTGTAGAGGGGAGTAGACCAGGTCGGCCAGGCGACCTGGTCCGACGGGGAACACCCGGGGGGCAACGGCGCGCCAATGATCATCACGCTGGTCATCGACACGTTCAACATCAACAACAACGGCACCACCATGTCCGCTACCCGGTTCGCCGCCGGGTTGCTCGCGCGCGGCCACACCGTACGCGTAGTGACGTGCGGCGAGCCCGGTGAGCCGAGTGATCCGGCGCTCGACGGGCTGGAGATCTTCTACCTCCCGGAACTCGTGGTGCCGATCGCGAGCCGGCTCGCCCACCGGCAGAACACCCTGTTCGCCAAGCCCGACCGCGAAGTGCTGACCACTGCCGTCAAAGGCGCCGACGTCGTCCACATCTACCAGCCGTGGCCGCTCGGCCGGGCCGCCGAACGGATCGCGCGGGAGCTGGGCGTACCGGCCATCGCCGGGTTCCACATCCAGCCCGAGAACGTCACCTACAACATCGGGCTGGGCTGGTTCCGGCCGGCCGCGCATCTCGTGTATCTCCTGCTGCGCCTCACCTTCTACGGGCGCTTCGCCGACATCCACTGCCCGTCGACCTTCATCGCCGCCCAGTTACGCCGCCACGGGTACCGGGCACGGCTCCACGTGATCTCCAACGGCGTGGATGCGGCGTTCCGGCCAGGGTCTTCTGGTGAGGACGGCGTCGAGCCGGGGGACGGCTTCCCGGAGCCGTTCCGAATCCTGATGGTGGGCCGGTTCTCCCCGGAGAAGCGGCAGGACGTGCTGATCCGGGCGATCCGGCGAGCCCGGCACGCCGACCGTGTCCAGGTGTGCTTCGCCGGGCACGGGCCGACCGAGAAGCGGCTGCGCCGCCTGGCCGCCAAACTCCCGATCCCGGCCCGGTTCGGCTACTACGCCCAGGACGAGCTGATCGGCCTCATCCGCACCTGCGACCTCTACGTCCACGCCTCCGACGTCGAGATCGAGGGACTGTCCTGCATGGAGGCGTTCTCCTGCGGGCTCGTCCCGGTCATCTCCGACAGCCCTCGCAGTGCGACCGGCCAGTTCGCGCTCAGCCCGGAGAACCTCTTCCGCTCCGGCGACCCGGCCTCGCTCGCCGACCGGATCGACTACTGGATCGAGCATTCGGCCGCTCGCGCCGCGGCGTCGACGGCGTACGCCCAGCTCGGCGACCTCTACGAGGTAGACCGCAGCGTCAAGGCGATCGAGCGGGTGTACGCGAAAGCCGGCGACGCCCCGGAAAACCCGGCCGGGTACGCCCACTGGCCGTACCGGCTGGCATCGTTCGCGTTCTACTACGCGATCGCCATCCCCGCCCTGTTCGTCTGGACCCACCTGCTTCTCGGCGGACGCACCGAACGCCAGAGCCGCCGGGCGCCGTCCGGCGGGGCGGTGACGGTCTGCAACCACGTGCACTTCCTCGACAGCGCCCTGGTCGCGATCGCCCTGTTCCCTCGTCGACCCGTGGTCACCTCGGCCCCCGTCAACCTCCAGAATCGCTGGTACGGCGGCCTCGTCCGGCTGCTCGGCGGCATCGCCGTGCCCACCGAGCTGTCGAGACTGCCGCTCTTCTTCGCTGAGCTGGAACTCCTCGTCGCCCGAGGCCGCGTCGTGCACTTCTTCCCGGAAGGGGAGCTCGAGCCCTACGACACGACACTTCGCGCCTTCAAACGAGGCGCGTTCCACCTCGCCGCCCAGGCGCGCGTACCAGTCGTGCCGTTGTCGATCCGCTTCACCGAGCCGACCGGACTGGGGCGCTTGTTCCGTCGCAAGCCCACGATGGTGATGGTGCGGGGCGAGCCCATCGCCCCCATGGAGACCGATCCGCACGATGACGAGGCGATCCGCCTCGACTTGGCCCGTCGCCGAATGACCGATCTCATCACCCACCCCGGGCGTGCGCGCACTCCATGAGGACGTTCGCCGGAAAGGGGCGAAGTCGAGGTCCTGAAGCGCGGCCTTGCCGAGCGGGGTTGACGGCGCGCCCAGAATCATTCATGCTCTAAATCATTCAGCAGCAGAATGATTCTGGAGATGTGTGATGACTGCGATTCTGATCCTGAACGCCCTTCTGGTCCTGGGCTCGGGGCTGTCGGGCGTGCTCGGGGTGATCCGTCCGAGCCTCGCGATCGGTCCAGCTGAGGCGGTGACGCCCGGGGTGATGTTCTTCGCCCAGGCGTACGCCGTCCGCGCGGTTCCGCTGAGTGCGGTGGCGCTGGTCCTCTTCGCGATGCGACCAGAGGGCGTGGCGTTGACCGCGCTGTTGGTGTTGCTGGGGCTCGTGCAGGCGGGCGACGGCGTCATCGGATTCCGGCGGCGCATCCTGGGCATGACCGTCGCGTCGTCGGTCGGCGCGCTGGTGCACTTGGCGTCCGCGGTCTACCTGGCGGTGGCGTGATCGGCGCGTCGGGGCTGGTCGCGGTGGCGTCCGCCGGAGCACGCGAGCGTTCGGCCCTAGCATTACCGGCGTGAGCGACATCGGAATGCCGGCGACCGTGACCTTCCGGCTCGGCACGCTGGGCGCGCTGGTCACGGAACGGTTCACG
Source organism: Hamadaea sp. (assembly GCA_013361475.1). GTDB lineage: Bacteria > Actinomycetota > Actinomycetes > Mycobacteriales > Micromonosporaceae > Hamadaea. The sequence continues at coordinate 3,401 of JABFYB010000809.1, read as the reverse complement.
GCGCGGCTCGCCGACCTGGACCTCAAGCCCAAGCACGTCGGCGTGCTGACCGCGCTCGCCGCCGGTCCGCCCGCCAGCCAGCAGGAGCTGGCGGGCCTGATGGGCGTCGCGCCGAGCCTGCTGGTCGCGCTCGCCGATCACCTGGAGGCGATCGGGGCGATCGCGCGGACGAGGGATGCCGGGGACCGGCGCCGGATGGTGCTCACGCTGACCGCTCGGGGGCGCAAGCTGCTCGCGAAGTGCGGCGCTCTCGCGCAGGAGTTCGACGCCGAGCTGACCGGTTCGCTCACGGCCGACCAGCGCGGCCAGCTTTCCGATCTGCTCGGCGTCCTGGCCGCGGAGAACGGCCTGCCTACCTGACGGCCGCCGCGCCGCCCACTCGCACCCGCGGTCCGGTCTCGGTCCGCTGCGCGACAGCTTTGACGGCAGCTGGTACGCCGAGAGCGTCGCCCATGTCCACGGTGAGTGAGACGTCGCCGTCCTGGGCCAGGTACGCCGCCAGGCAACTGGTGCTGTTGGCGTTGGCGATGTCCTCCGGTACGCCGATGGACGGGGCGAACATCCGAGCCGCGGCCCGTCCGCCCGCCGGAACGCTGTACGCGTAGCAGCCGAGCAGTCCTAAGTGGTCACACTCGGTCCGCAGCCGATCGAGGTCAGGGGTCAGCCCGGCGAGGGTGGCCGGGTCGGCGACCGGAACGAGCAGCCGCGCCCGTCCGACTGACGCCACGCACAATCCGGCCATCGGAGCAGCGCCCAGCGCTTCGAGTACGCCGTCGCACTCGCCCGAAGCCGGTTCCCGCACTTCGACCGGGCCGGCGTCGAACCAGTACGCGTCGTCCGTGGCGTACCCGGTGAAGGCGCGTTCGCGCGTACGCAGCCGGAAGTCCCGCCGGCCGAACCGGTCGGCCAGGTACGCCATCGCCGCGACCGTCCCGTGCCCGCACGACGGCAACTCGCCCGTGCTGGTGAAGAACCGCAGGGACACCTCGGTCTCGCCGACGTCGACGAAGACGGCGTGCGACGTTCCGCTGTGGACGGGGAGGGCGCGGCGCTCCTCGTCGGACAGGCCGGTCTCGGCCAGCACGACGGTGGGTGAGCCGCCCCGGCCGTCCCGCAGGCACGCGTCCACGATCGTCACGTGATCGACTCTACGACGGTCGTTCCCGGCGCAGAAAAGTGCCGCGCGGCTCACGGGGAGCCGCGCGGCGGAAGGGGGATGGGGCTTATGCGGGAAGGGTCGCCACTCCGGCCGGAGCGAACCGGCGGCCGGTGACCTTCTCGGAGACGCCCGTCCGGTCCAGGTACGGCGTGATGCCGCCGAGCCAGAACGGCCAGCCGCCACCGAGGATCAGGCAGAGGTCGATGTCGGCCGAGTCGGCCACGACGCCCTCGTCCAGCATGATCCGGATCTCCTCGGCGAGGGCGGCGAGCGCGCGCTCGCGTACCTCTTCGGCGGTGAGCGGAGTCTGCCCGCCCGCCAGCAACTCGACCACGGCCGGGTTGATCTCGTCGTCGACGAGCAGCGGCTGCCCGGCGGCCACGATCTTCTCCATGCTGGGGGAGACCTTGAACCGGTCCGGGTACGCCCCGTGCATCGTCTTGCCGACGTGCGCGGCGACGGCCGGGCCGACCAGCTGCAGCAGCTCCAGCGGTCGCATCGGCAGGCCGAGCGGGTCGAGCGCGGTGTTCGCCACGTCGAGCGGCGTACCCAGGTCGATGGCGTTGTAGATCTCGCCGAAGAACCGGGTCAGGATGCGGTTGAAGACGAACGCGGGCGCGTCCTTCACCAGGACGCACGACTTCTTGAGCTGCTTGCCGAGCGCGAACGCGGTCGCCAGGGTGACGTCGTTCGTGTGCTCGGCCCGGATGATCTCCAGCAGCGGCATCACCGCGACCGGGTTGAAGAAGTGGAAGCCGACCAGGCGCTCCGGGTGCTTCAGGTCGGCGCCCATCGCGCTGACCGACAGCGAGGAGGTGTTGGTCGCGAGGATCGTCTCCGGCGAGACGATCTCCTCGATCTCGGCCCAGACCTTCTTCTTGACGCCGAGTTCCTCGAAGACGGCCTCGATGACGAAGTCGGCGTCGGCGAACCCGGCCGCCTTGTCCACGGTGCCCGTGACCAGCGTCCGCAGCTTGGCCGCCGTCAGCTCGGTGAGCCGCCCCTTGGCCACCGACTTGGCGATCTCGGCCTGGACGTAGGCCAGACCCTTGTCCACCCGCTCCTGGTCGAGGTCGGTGATCACCACCGGCACCTCTAGTCGACGGGCGAACAGCAGCGCCAGCTGCGACGCCATCAGGCCCGCGCCGACCACACCGACCTTGCTGACGTCCCGGGCGAGCGAGCGATCCGGAGCGCCGGCCGGGCGCTTGGCCCGCCGCTGCACCAGGTCGAACGAGTAGATGCCGGCCCGCAGCTCGTCAGACATGATCAGGTCGGTGGCCGCCTCGCGCTCCGCGGCCAGGCCCGCCTCGGTCACGCCGTCCTTGGCCAGCGCCAGCAGGTCCAGCGCCTTGGTCGCCGCCGGGGAGGCGCCGTGGATCTTCTTGTCCAGTTCGGTACGCGCGAAGTAGACGACCGCGTCCCACATGTCCCGGTCGATCTCCGGACGCTCGACCGTCGTCTGTCCAGTGACGACGGACGCCGCCCACAGCAGCGACCGCTCCAGGAAGTCGGCCGGTTCGAAGAGGGCGTCGGCGATGCCCAGCTCGACCGCCTGCTTCGGGCGGAGCTGCTTGTTCATCATGAGCGGGTTCTGCACGATCACCTGAGCCGCGCCGACGACGCCGATCAGGTTCGGCAGCAGCTGGGAGCCGCCCCAGCCGGGGATGAGGCCGAGGCTGACCTCGGGGAGCGAGAGCGCGGCCGCGCCCGCCGACAGCGTCCGGTACTGGCAGTGCAGGGCCAGCTCCAGACCGCCGCCCATCGCGGCTCCGTTGACGAACGCGAAGGTCGGCACCGGCGCGGTACGCAGTTTCGCGTACACCTGGTGGCCGAGGGCCTCGATCTCGGCGGCCTGGGACCGTTCGGTGACGAACGGGATGCCGGTGATGTCGGCGCCGACGCAGAAGATGTACGGCTTGCCGGTGACCGCGAGGAACGCGGGCTCGGCGGCGAGCGCCTCGTCGATGGCGGTGCTCAGGCTCGCCAGCCCACCGGGTCCCATGGTGTTGGGCTTGGTGTGGTCGAAGCCGTTGTCGAGCGTGATGATCGCGGCCGGCTTGGCCAGCCCCGGTACGGCGGTGAGCCGAAGCTTCGCGTGGGTGACGACCTCGTTGGGAAAGGTCACTTCGACTCTCCGTTCCACTGCGGGTTTTCCCAGATGACCGTGCCGCCCATGCCGATGCCGATGCACATGGCGGTGATGCCGTAGCGGACCTCGGGGTGCTCGGCGAACTGGCGG
>JABFYB010000727.1 GCA_013361475.1 Hamadaea sp. | reverse complement strand
ACGGTGATCGCGCCCGAGCTGTCGACGCCGCTGAAGAAGCTGGTGGGGGAGAAGACGGCCAAGGCGCTGTCCAGCCACCTCGGTCTGGAGACCGCGGGCGACCTGCTCTACCACCTCCCGCGCCGATACGACCAGCGTGGTGAGCACACGGCGATCCGGTCGCTCGAGGTCGGCGAGGAGGTGACCATCCTCGGCCAGGTGCTGACGACCAACCAGCGCCGGATGCGCGACCGCCGGGGCAATGTCCTCGACGTGGTGGTCGGCGACGACGCGGGCGGCCGCATCAAGCTGACCTTCTTCAACCAGGCCTGGCGGGAGAAGGATCTGCGTCCCGGCCGGTGGGGTCTGTTCGCCGGGAAGGTCAGCGAGTTCCGCGGCGAGCGTCAACTGGCCCATCCCGAATACGTGCTGCTCGGCGACGACGGCACCGATCCCGGCGAGGTCGCGTTGGCGGCCGAGGCCGAGGTGGAGGAGTTCGCCGGGGCGTTCATCCCGATCTATCCGGCCGCGAAGGCCTTGCCCACCTGGGTCATCGCCAAGTGCGTACGCGTTGTGCTGGACACGGTGCGGCTGACCGAGGATCCGCTGCCGAGCGAGATCCGGGCCGAGCGCAGGCTCGTGGATCTGCCGACGGCGCTGCGTCAGATCCACCGCCCGGAGTCGCAGGGTTCGCTGGCGGCGGCGAAGAAGCGCCTCGCCTGGGATGAGGCGTTCGCGGTTCAGTTGACTTTGGTGCAGCGTCGCGTACGCGCGGAGCAGTCGCCCGCGGTGCCTCGTCCGCCCCGGCCGGGCGGCCTGCTGGAGCGGTTCGACGCGCAGTTGCCGTTCACGTTGACGGAGGGGCAGCAGTCGGTCGGCGAGGAGTTGTCGGCCGGGCTGTCGGGGGCGCATCCGATGCACCGGCTGTTGCAGGGTGAGGTCGGCGCGGGCAAGACGATGGTCGCGTTGCGGGCCATGCTGCAGGTCGTCGACGCCGGTGGCCAGGCCGTCCTGCTGGCCCCGACCGAGGTCTTGGCGGCGCAGCACCATCGGTCGATGCACAAGTTGCTCGGTCCGCTGGGCCGGGCCGGTGAGCTGGACGGCGACTCCGACGGGACCCGGATCGTGCTGGTGACCGGCTCGCTGCCGGCCGCCGCCCGGCGGCAGGCGCTCGCGGAGATCGCCGACGGGCGGGCCGGCCTCGTGGTCGGGACGCACGCGTTGCTCTACGACGGCATCGATTTCGCCGATCTGGGCCTGGTCGTGGTGGACGAGCAGCACCGGTTCGGCGTCGAGCAGCGGGACGCGTTGCGGGCCAAGGCCGGGCAGCCTCCGCATGTCCTGGTCATGACGGCTACGCCGATTCCGCGGACGGTCGCGATGACGGTCTTCGGCGATCTGGAGGTCTCGACCCTGGCCCAGTTGCCGGGCGGGCGTTCGCCGATCGCGTCGCATGTCGTGCCAGCGGCGGAGAAGCCCGCGTACCTCGATCGCGCCTGGCGGCGAATGGTCGAGGAGGTCGGCAAGGGGCATCAGGCCTATGTGGTCTGCCCGCGTATCGGGGAGTCCGCCGCCGAGGAAGACACTGAGCCGACGGGGGCCGAGGACGACGGCCGCCGCCCGCCGATCGCCGTCACCGAGGTCGCTCCGCTGCTGGCCGATGGGCCGCTGAAGGGGCTGCGCATCGGCATTCTGCACGGGCGGTTGGCCCCGGACGAGAAGGACGCCGTGATGCGCGCGTTCTCCGCCGGCGAGGTCGACGTGCTGATCGCGACGACCGTCATCGAGGTCGGGGTGGATGTGCCCAACGCGACCATGATGGTGATTCTGGACGCCGACCGGTTCGGCGTCTCCCAGCTGCACCAGCTGCGCGGCCGGGTCGGCCGGGGTTCGGCGCCGGGTCTGTGCCTGCTCGTGACGGAGGCGATCGAGGGCAGCCCCGCGCGGGAGCGGCTCGACGCTGTGGCGTCCACCACCGACGGTTTCCGGCTGGCCGAGATCGACCTGGAGCAGCGCCGGGAAGGCGATGTGCTCGGCGCGGCCCAGTCCGGGCGCCGCTCGCACCTGAAGGTCTTGTCGCTCCTGCGGGACGCCGACATGATCGGCGACGCGCGGGCGACCGCCGAGCGGCTGCTGGCCGACGATCCGGAGTTGGCGAAGCAGCCCCGGCTCGCCGCCTCGATCGCCGCCCTCGTCTCCGACGACCGCGCGGAGTACCTCGAAAAGGGCTGACGAGCTGATACGCCGAAGGCGCCGCGTCCCGGTGGGGTCGCGGCGCCTTGAAAGTGCGTTCCCGGCTGGACGCTCAAGGAGTGCCCAGCCGGTGAGCGGTTTATTCGATCTCGGTCAGCTTCCGCCGCCGGGCCATCACCAGGAGCACCGCGCCGCCGCCCAGCAGCAGCGCCGCGACGCCCGCGATCAGGCCGACCTGGACACCGGTGACCGGCAGGCCCGGGGTGGAGGTGCTCGGCGACGGGCTCGGCGACTCCGACCCCGGTACGCCGGGCGAGCTGGCCGACGGGCTCGGCGACGGGGAGCCGCCGGCGCACTCGGTCGGCTTGACGTAGCTGACGGTGACTTCCTTGTCGAAGTCGGGGAAGCTCACCGTGGCCTCGGTCGCGTCACCCGGGGTGAACGTGACCGTCTCCGTCTTGCCGGGCTGGACCGTGAGGTTCTTGGTCTCCGAGCCGTAGGTGACGACGGCCTCGGCCGGCAGGTCGCCCTCCGGGTTGCTCACCGACACGGTGAACTTGTCGCAGGTGGACTCGCTGGACACGGTCGGCGGGGTGCAGTGGCCGGGCTGCCACATGCCCTCGGCGATGAAGTCCTTGCCGGAGCTGACGGTGATCTTCCCGGACTTGTCGGCGGGGACCACGACGTCGACGGACTTGCCCGGCCCGACCGTGACCTCCTTGACGAAGGAGCCGTCGAGGCCGGCCACCACCTTGAACGGAGCGTCGTACTTGGCGTCCGTCCCGGAGTTGGTGAGGTGGACCGTCACGGTGCCGTCACAGGCGGAGACCATGGTGGCCTCGGGCGTGACGCACGCCTTCGAACCGCCGTTGTACCAGGCCTGCGGACCCCTCGAACGGTTGCCCGGGGCGCCGGACGAGCCCAGCTTGCGGTCGTTGTACCGCTCGCCGTCGGCGACCATCGGGTTGATCAGCTTGTCGCCCCAGACCAGGTCGACCTGCGTGTAGCAGGCGGGCACGTTGACCTTCAGGTCCACCGTCGGGTGTTCGGCGTCGACGACGCCCACGACGGAGTCGTACTTGTACTGCGGCCACGTCGCCGAGGCGGACGGGGCGTAGTAGGAGACCAGCAGGAAGGACTGCGACTCGCCGGAGCACAGCGGCAGCTCGCCCGCGAGCTTGATGGTCGAGGTGGCGGTCGAGCCGGTGACCTCGAAGGTGTGCGTGTACTTGGCGGAGTCCGCCTTCACGCACTGCTCGCTCGGCTGGCACTTGCCCTTGAACCGGACGGTCTCGCTGACCTTCTTGGTCACGCCGTCGTTCGGCTTGCCGTGCTCCTTGGACCAGACCACGGTGAAGGAGAGCTTCGCCGAGGTGGCGTCGCCGGGCACGAGCTGGGTCGCGGTCAGCTGACCGTCGATGTTGCGGTCCTTCTGCGGAACGACGGCGCCGTCGAGCGGCACCGCGGGGTCGCCGACCGTCACGTCGCCGGACGGCTGCGACTGCACCTCGGTGATGGTCGCGTCGCGGTTCCACTTGTTCGTGAGGGTCCAGGTGACCCGCCATTTGCCGGTGCTGGTGTCGCACTGCGCGGCGGATCCTTCGAGGACGAACTGGTTCTTGTGGTGATCGTCGCCGGTCTGCACCGGGCCCGAGGCGACGGCCTGGCCTGCGCTGAGCAGCGCGAAAGCCACGCCCGCCACGGCCACGAGGGCACGCCGGACGGAGGTGTGGGGGGTCATCCGCTCTCCAGGGGTAGGGCACGGCCTCCCCGATTCGGGTGCCTGCGCCGGAGATCCACGACAAAAGTCGGCCTACGATATCGACATCACGCCGTCACGTCACCTCCTACTTTCGGCCATCGCGTAGCGTCAGAGGGTGACCAGAATCGTGGCGGGGGTCTACGGCGGACGGCGGCTGACGACCTTGTCCGGACCGCAGACCCGGCCCACCGCCGACCGCGTACGCGAGGCGCTGTTCTCCTCACTGTCCAGTGAGCACGGCGGTGACCTCGATGGACTCCGCTTCGCCGACCTGTACGCCGGATCCGGCGCGATCGGTCTGGAGGCGGTGTCCCGTGGCGCGGCGTACGCGTTGCTGGTCGAGTCGGATCCGAAGGCCGCCCGGGTCATCCGGGCGAACATCACCGCCTTGGGCGCCGGGGCGAGCGCCGAGTTGCTGACGGTGAAGGTGAGCGCGGCCGTCGCGGGGCCGCCGCCGGGCGGTCCGTTCGACGTCGTCTTCGCCGATCCTCCGTACGCCGTCGGCGAGGACGACCTGAAGACGGTGCTGGACGGCCTGGCCGGGCATGGTTGGCTGGCCGAGGACGCCCTGGTCGTCATCGAGCGGGCCCGGCGGTCGCCCGAGCCCCCGTGGGTGCATCACATCACCGGAGAGCGGTCGCGCCGTTACGGTGAGACGACTCTTTGGTACGGTCGCGCCGACCCAGGGGTAAACCCGGCAGCAGAAGGAATGGCGCAATGAGGCGTGCAGTCTGTCCCGGCTCGTTCGACCCGGTGACGAACGGGCATCTGGACATCATCGTCCGGTCGGCTCGGCTCTTCGACGAGGTCATCGTCGGGGTGCTGATCAACCCGTCGAAGTCGGCGGTGTTCACCGTCGACGAGCGGATCGCGATGCTGCGGGAGGCGACCGCGAGTACGCCGAACCTGCGGATCGTGGGGTTCCACGGTCTGCTGGTGGACTTCTGCCGGGAGCAGGGCGCCCAGGTGGTGGTCAAGGGCCTGCGCGCGGTCAGCGACTTCGACTACGAGTTGCAGATGGCGCAGATGAACGTCGGGCTGTCCGGCGTCGAGACCCTGTTCATGCCGACCAATCCGCTGTACTCGTTCATCGCGTCGAGCCTCGTGAAGCAGGTCGGCAAGCTCGGTGGCGACGTCTCCCAGTACGTTCCGAAGGCGGTCGAGGAGCGTCTCGTCGCCAAACTGCGGCCGGCCCAGCAGTAGCCCGGCCGACTCAACACCTGGCGCACGACGAGCCGGCTCAACCCGGGCACAGGATGAGCCGACTCAGCACCGGCGCCGGACGAACGGTCAGCGGAACCGTGCATTAAGGATGAAACGGGACGTGACACGTCCCGGCCGTTCGTGCGACACGCGGCCGGACGTCCGGTCGGCCCATCCTTGGCGGAGACGACGCATGATGGATCAGCTACGACTGCAACTAGCGAGGAGTGTTCGGTGGACCCGCTCGACCGCATCGATGAGATCATCGCCATGGTGGAGAGCGCTCGGTCGGTGCCCATGTCGCGCAA
>JABFYB010000460.1 GCA_013361475.1 Hamadaea sp. | reverse complement strand
GGGAACGGCGTGACCGGCGGGATCACCGCGAGACCGTCCACCTCGGACGCACCGGACAGCCAGCGCAGCAGCAGCTCCAGGGACTCCGGAAAGCCGCTCTGATACCGCCGGACGCCCCCGCCGAGCACCTCGATCTCGATCCACGGGCCGCCGCGCGCGACGCCGAGCTTGAACCGATCGCCGTGCAGCGTACGCAGGACGGCCGCCTCCTCGCCGAGCGCGATGGGATGGCGCGCGGACAGGACGCAGGCCGCCGTTCCGACCGTGACCCGGCTGGTGGCGGCGAGGATGTGCCCGGCCAGCAGGGTGGCCGACGGACAGTGCCCGTACGCCGTGAAGTGGTGTTCGGCCAGCCAGACGCCGTCGAAGCCGGCCGCTTCCGCGGTCAGCGCGTGCCGGGCGGCGGCGGCCGGCCCCCACCGGCTCGTCAGAAACACGTCGAGCACTCCTCCCCCTCCTTCTTTGGTTGCAGATCAGGGATATGCATGCTTCCCGAGCCCCGGGAAGGCTGCATATCCCTGATCTGCAGCTGAACGGCGGACGGTCAGCAGTCGCGCAGTTCGGGCGACTGGTTCAGCAGTTGGCCGCGCGGCGAGACGAACGCCTGGTAGGTCGCGCCGCCGACGGCCGAGGGCCGGAACGCCGCCACCCGGTGGCAGTTCTGGAAGGCGAACTTGACGCCGAAGTGGCGGTCGAGGCCACCCCGGATCGCGTCGCTGGCCAGCGCCCGCAGCAGCTGACCGCGTTCGGCCTCGCTCGGCGGCGGGACCTCGTGCTGGCCGAACTCGGCAGCCGGGTCGGCAGCGAGATCCGCAGCCGCGGTGCTGACGACGGACCAGGCGTACGGGAGGGACTGGCGGACGCAGTCGACGAACTCGGCGTCGTCGACCTGGCCGGCCTCGGCCCGCTCCAGCAGCGCGGTAGGCACATCAAGGGACATTGCGTACTTCCTTTCCGAACGGCTCGAGCGCCGGTGGCCCGAGCACGAAGGTGGGGTCGACCTGCGCGCCGAGGTCTTCGCCGGTCTTGGCGTTGCCCCAGGCCTGGGCGTTGCGCAGGTGGAACTCGACGGCTTGGGCGGTGTAGCGCGCCCAGTCCTGCACGCAGCCGTCGAGGGTGGTTCGCAGCCGGTCCAGCGCGGCGGCGTTGGCCGGCTCCAGTTCGGCGAGCGGCCGGGCGACGCCGCGTTCGGCCGCCTTCACGTACGCCGATCGCCCGAACCAGGTCAGCAGGTCGTCGCCGACGTGCTCCCGAAGGAAGTCCACGTCGGAGTCGTCGTCGACCTTGTTGCCGACCACGTGCACGCGTACGCCGAAGTCCCGGGCGTAGCCGACGTATTGCCGGTAGACGCCGACGCTGCGGACGGTCGGTTCGCAGACGAGGAAGGTGGCGTCGAACCGGGTGAACAGGCCGGAGGCGAAGCTGTCCGCGCCGGCCGTCATGTCCACCACGACGTACTCCCCCGGGCCGTCGACCAGGTGGTTCAGGAGCAGTTCGACCGCGCCGACCTTCGAGTGGTAGCAGGCGACGCCGAGGTCTTCGGTGGCGAACGGGCCGGTGACCGCGAGGCGTACGCCGCCGACTTCGCGGACGGCCGCGTCGTAGATCGGGTTGTCGCCGGTGACCGTGATCAGCCGGGAGCCCGGCCCGGGCGGCGTCGTCTTCACCATCGCCGCCGCCGAGGAGATCCGCGGATTCGTCCCGCGCAGGTACTCCTTGATCGCCGGGAGCAGGTCGCCCAGGGCGGGCAGCATGACCGCCTCGTCCTCGGGAGCCCCGAGGGCGGCCGCCAGATGCTGGTTGATGTCGGCGTCCACGGCCAGCAGCGGACTGCCGCCGTGGGCCAGGTGCCGGGAAAAGAGTGCGGCCAGCGTGGTCTTGCCCGACCCGCCCTTGCCGACGAATGCCGTCTTCATACTGATAGTGGTAGTCGTTTTCATTTAGCCTGTCGAGGGCGACACTCCGGGCATTGCTAAAGTTCTCCGGTGGCGCGTACGCAGGTCGAGAACCCTCCCGCTATGGCACCGCCCCCGGCGTCGACGCGGCCGTCGAAGAAGGCCGATCTCGCCGTCGCCGTGATCTCGCTGGCGTTGGCGATCTACCTCACGGGCGGGCTCTGGGCCGCCCCGACGCAGCGGGCGATCGACGTCAACTCCGGTGACCAGGCGCTGTTCGAATGGCTGCTGGGCCTCGGCGCACACGCGCTCACGCACGGGGAGAACCCGCTGCTGACGACCTGGCTCAACGCGCCCGACGGGGTCAACCTCGCCGTCAACACCTCGATCACGGCGTACGCGGTGGTCTTCGCGCCCGTGACGATCTGGCTCGGCCCGGCCGTCGCCTTCACCGTGATCCTGACGCTGAACCTCGCTGCGACGGCGTACTGCTGGTTCTGGCTGTTCCGCCGCTGTCTGCCGGGCACGACCGCCCTCGGCGCCGCGGTCGGCGGCATCTTCTGCGGCTTCGCCCCGGCCCTGGTCTCCCACGCGAACGCGCACCTCAACTGGACCGCGCAATGGCTGGTGCCGCTGATGATCGGCACGGTCGTCCGGCTGGGACAGCGGCGGCGCTGGATCCGGGACGGGATCATCCTTGGACTGCTCATCGCGGCCTGCTTCTCCATCGCGGCCGAGCAGCTGTTCTTCACCGCGCTCGCGGGGGTGGTCTTCGTCGCCGTCTGGGCGGTCACCCGCCGGGCGCAGGCCCGGGCGATGGCGACCCCGGTGCTCAAGGGGCTGGCCGTCGCGGCCGGTGTCTCGGGCGTACTGCTCGCGTATCCGTTGTGGCTGCACTTCGCCGGCCCCTACGGCTATCACGGGACCGGCTTCGACGCCAAGATCCACAGCGAGGATCTGGCCGCGTACGGGACGTGGCCGGTCCGGTCGCTGGCCGGCGCGCTCGGACTCAACGTGAACCTGGCGCCCAACCCGACCGAGGAGAACTCCTTCTTCGGACTGCCGTTGCTGCTGCTCAGCCTCGTCGCGTACGGGGTGCTGCGCCGGGTCTCCGACCGCGCGCTCGTGCGGGCGCTCGCGGTCACCGGAGTGGTCTTCGCGGTGCTGTCACTCGGCCCGCAGCTGCGCTGGTGGGGTTCGCTGACCTCGATCCCGATGCCGGCCGCGCTGCTCGTGAAGCTGCCGGTGTTCAACGCGGCGCTGCCGTCGCGCCTGGCCCTGGTGGTCGCGCCCGTGGTCGGCGCGCTGCTCGCGCTGCTCGTGAGCCGTCTGCGGGCCCTGCCGGGTCCGCGGTGGGTCTGGGTGGCGGGGCTGGTGGCGGCGTTGCTGCCGCTCGTTCCGACTCCCCTGCTGGTACGCGATCGGCCGCCGGTGCCGCACTTCATCAGTTCCGGCACGTGGGAGCAGTACGTGAGCGACCGCGGCGTCCTGGTCTCGGTCCCGATCGCCAACGACCTCGTCCCGGACGGGCAGCGCTGGCAGGCCGACGCGCTGGCCCGGTCGGCCGGCGACCGGGGTCCCGTCTTCCGCATCCCGGCCGGGTTCTTCCTCGGACCGGGCGGCCCGGACGGCACCGGGCGCATCGGCCCGATTCCGACATACACCCAGACCCTGCTGGAAGACGTCGCCAAGACCGGGTACGCCCCACCGATCACCGACGCCGAGCGGGCCCGCGTCCGGGCGGACCTGAAGTACTGGGGCGCGGAGGCGGTCGTCCTCGCCGACGACGTCCAGGGCGCGCACTGGGAGACGCACCAGCCTGCCCTGCTCGAGGTCATGAAGCGGCTGCTCGGCGAACCGCAGCGGGTCGACGACGTCTGGCTCTGGCAGCTCTGACCCCACCCCCACCCCCTCCGTTTTTCCGCGCGATCATGAACTATCGGTCTTGATCGACCGGTGTGTCGTGTCCGGGCGGCCCTGATCATTCCCCGGCGACCTTGATCGACAAGCGGCGCGGCGCCCGGCGTGAGCCGCCGCACAGCGGCTAGCGCTCGGTCCGCGTCGGCATACGCTGGGAGCGTGACGACGACTGAACCGTCCACCGTCGCCGGCCCGTCCGCCATCGCGGTCCAGCGGCTCGGCGAGATCGAGTATCTGGCGGCCTGGGACTTGCAGCGCGAGCTGCACCAGAAGGTGGTCGAGGGCACCCAACCCGACACCGTCCTGCTGCTGCAACACCCGCCGGTCTACACGGCCGGCAAGCGTACGCAGCCGTGGGAGCGCCCCTTCGACGGCACGCCTGTGATCGACGTCGACCGCGGCGGCCAGATCACCTGGCACGGTCCGGGTCAGATCGTCGGCTACCCGATCATGCGGCTGGCCGCGGTGCCGGGCGGGCACGCGATGGACGTGGTGGCGTATGTGCGCCGGGTCGAGCGCATGCTCATCGCGGTCTGCGCCGACCTCGGCGTGGCGACCGAGCGGGTCAAGGGCCGCTCCGGCGTCTGGGTATGCGAAGACGACCGCGGCCCGGATCGGAAGATCGCCGCCATCGGCATCCGCGTGGCCCGATCCGTGACGCAGCACGGGTTCTCGCTCAACTGCAACCCCGACATGACCTGGTACGACCGCATCGTCGCGTGCGGCATCCGCGACGCCGGGGTCACCTCGCTGAGCCAGGAGCTGGGCCGGGAGGTGACCGTCGACGAGGTGCTGCCGATCGTCGAGCGCAACCTTCCCCTGCTGCAGGAGTAGGCCTGCCGCAGGAGTAGCCCACAGCAGGGGAAGACGGCTCAGGTCAGGGCGTGACCCGATGCAGGTCGCGCGGGAAGAAGGTCACCTCACGGACGTTGGCCGTCCCGGTCAACTGAGCGACGAACCGCTCCAGCCCGATCGCGAAGCCACCGTGCGGCGGCATGCCGAGCTTGAAGACCTCCAGGAACGCCTCGTACGGTTCGAGCTGCGCACCGCGTTCGGTCAGCGTCGAGACGTAGTCGGCGTACCGGTGCAGGCGCTGGCTGCCGGAGACCATCTCGATGCCCCGGAAGATCAGGTCGAACGCCCGCGAGTAGGGTTCCCGGCCCGGTTCGGGATGCGTGTAGAAGGCTCGCTTCAGCGTCGGGTAGCCCTCGACGTAGACGAAGTCGGAGCCGTGTACGCGCCGGCCCCATTCGCCGATCGCCCGCTCGTGCGCCGGAGCCAGGTCCTCCTCGTCCGCCGGAGCGCCCGCGATCTTCAACGCCTCGCTGAAGTGCAGGATCGGGATCTCCGCCGGGACCTCCGGCAGGTCGAATCCGGCGGCGGCCACCGACGGCACCGCCTTGGCCTCGGCGATCATCCCGGCGACCACGTCGCGCAGCACCGCCATGACGTCGCGCTGGTTGTCGATGAAACCGAGTTCGGCGTCGAGGGACACGTATTCCGCCAGGTGACGTGCCGTGTCGCTGGGTTCGGCCCGGAACGCCTGACCGATCTCGTAGACCCGCTCGAACACGCCGACCAGCGTCTGCTTGTAGAGCTGCGGAGACTGCGCCAGGTACGCCTTGCGCCCGAAGTAGTC
>JABFYB010000546.1 GCA_013361475.1 Hamadaea sp. | reverse complement strand
GCGGGGCGCGGCGGCCATCAGCGTCGGGCGGACGATGCCGAGGTTCTCGACGATCTTGTCGACCCGGCCGTCCACATAGGTCTTCACCCCGACGTGGATGATGCCGCAGATCAGCGTCTTGCCGAAGGAGTGCGACAGCGGCAGCCAGAGGAACTGGAGGTCCTCGGGGATGAGGACGCCGACCTCGCCCTGGACCACGCCTTCCCAGCACCAGCCCCGGTGCAGCAGCTCGACGCCCTTCGGGCGGCCGGTGGTGCCGGAGGTGTAGATGAGGGTCGCCAGGTGGTCGGGCTCGATGCCCGCGACGATCTCGTCGATCAGGCCGGGGTTCTCGGCGAGCACCTGAGCGCCCTTGAGCTCCAGGTCGGCCAGCGTGAGCTGCGGTACGCCCGCCGCCGGGTCGGCCTCGCCGTCGATCAGCACGACGTGGGTGATCGAGGGGACCGGGGCGGCGGTGAGCTTCGCCGCCTGCGCCGGGTTCTCCGCGATCAGCACCTTCGAGCCGGAGTCGGCGATGATGTAGCAGGCGTCCTCCGCCTCGGTGGTGGGGTAGACGGTGGTGGTCGCGCCGCCCGCGCACATGATGCCGAGGTCGGCCAGAATCCACTCCAGCCGGGTGCCGGCGAGGATCGCCACCCGGTCCTCGTGCCCGACGCCGAGCGTGGTCAGGCCGGCGGCGATCTGCCGGGCCTGTTCGCCGACCTCGGCCCAGGTGAGGTAGTGCGGCTCGCCGTCCGGGCCGGGGCCGCCGAAGGCGTCCTTCTCCGGGGTGGCGGCCACCCGGCTCAAGAACATCTCCGGAATCGACCGGTAGGGAACCTGGGTCGTGGTCATGGCCGAGCTGCCCTCCGAAGTTTGGAACGTGTTTATGGGTGACGTGCGCCACGTTTCACTGGTGTTACCGAAGGGTAGCCGCCCGTGCTCGCCATAGCCATACCCGGCCGTCTCGTTTCGGCGGGGCCTAAATCCCTAGGCGCGCACGGCTCAGCCGCTCCGCGCTCCCGGCGTCGCCGTCCAGCTCCACTCGGGCGTACGCCTGGCGCCCGCTCACGAACAGGGACAGCTCGCCCGGATCTCCGGTCACGGTCACCCGCGGTCCGCCGGCGCCGGCCGTGACCGCTCCGAACTCGCCCGCGTCGAGGACGACGGTCGCCGGGAAACGGCGGAGCGCCAGCCGGGCCGTGCGGCGTACGCGGGCCCAGAGGGCGGCCTGGTGCGCTGAGTCCAGGACGCGGGGCGACCAGTCCGGCTGGGCCCGGCGGGCGTCTTCGTGGTGGATGAACATCTCCGTGACGTTGACCAGCTCGTCGAGCAGCGGGTTGCTGACCGGGCTCCAGATGGGCGGCTCGCGTAACTCGGCGACCAGGTCGGCGAAGTCCCGGGTGGCGAAGCGCTCCTGGACGGCCCGGGTATGCGCGGCGACCGGCTTGAGCACGATGCCGAGCGCCGCGTCCGGGCGGCGTTCCCGGGTGACGAGGTGCGCGGCGAGATCTCGGGTGGCCCATCCGTCGCACAGCGTCGGCGCGTCGGGGCCGATCTCCGACAGAAGGGCGGCGAGCGCCAGGCGTTCGCGTCGCGCGTACCGGCTCATAAGCCGATCGTACGGAGACTGAAGTGTGACGCCACCCACAGCGGATTCCGGATAGCTTCGGCGCGCACTCTCAGTAAGGATGAACACCGGGTTAGGAACTTACGAGGGACAAGCGGGGCGTGGTGGCCGAGAGCGCGGCAGGCAGAGGCACAACGGAAGACGGCCGAAAAGAGATCACCGGACGCGACGTCATCGGTCGTGGCCTGCGAGTTCTTTGGGCAGGCGTCAAGCACGAGCCGAAGATCTTCACGATCGCGACGATCGGGAGCATCCTGTTCGGCCTGCTGACCATCGGGACGGCATACGCCCTCGGCTACGTGGTGGGACATGTGGTCGAGCCGGCTTTCGCTACGGAGCGTTACGAGTGGGGCACGCTACTCCTGGCGGCGGGCGTCGTCCTCGCGGTCAGCGCCGGAAAGGTTCTCGGCATCTTCGGCCGGCGGCTGGGCTCCGGCTTCATGCAGTTCCGGCTGCAGGCGACATACCGGCGCAAGGTGACCCGCCGCTACTTGGAGCTGCCGCCGGCCTGGCATGCCCGGCACTCGACCGGTTCGCTGCTGTCCAACGCGAACTCCGACGTCGAGGCGACCTGGTGGCCGATCGCGCCGCTGCCGTTCGCGATCGGCAGCATCGTCATGATGTTCGCCGCCGTCGTGGTGCTCTTCTTCACCGACTGGGTGCTGGCGCTGGTCGGCCTCGCCGTCTTCCCGGCGTTGTTCAGCCTCAACGTGATCTACTCCCGCCGGATGGCGCCCCGCCAGGCGAAGGCGCAGTCGCTGCGGGCGGCCGTCAGCGGCATCGCCCACGAGAGCTTCGACGGCGCGCTCGTCGTCAAGACGATGGGCCGGGAGCAGGCCGAGACCGAGCGGTTCGCGGCCAAGGCCGGTGAGCTGCGCGACGCGTTGATCCGGGTCGGCCGCCTGCGGGGCGTCTTCGACCCGTCGCTGGAGAGCCTGCCGAGCGTCGGCACCCTCGCCGTCCTCGTCGCGGGTGCCTGGCGGGTCCAGTCCGGTGCGATCTCGCTGCAGGACCTCATCTCGGTCACACTGCTGTTCACCGTGATGGCGTTCCCCGTCCGGTCGATCGGCTGGGTCCTCGGCGAGCTGCCGCGGTCGGTCGCGGGCTGGGACCGCGTCCAGCGGGTGCTGACCGCGACCGGGGAGATGACCTACGGGGAAAGCGGTGTCCCGGGCGAGGGGGCGGCCGAGATCGCCTTCGACCGCGTCGACTTCTCCTACGTCGCCGGCGAGCCCGTCCTGCACGACGTGACCTTCAAGGTGAAGCCGGGCAAGACGGTGGCCCTCGTCGGGCCGACCGGCTCCGGTAAGTCCACGATCGCCACCCTGGCCGCCCGGCTGCTCGACCCCGACTCGGGCGAGGTCCGGCTCGGCGGCGTACCGGCGACCCAGCTGGCGGCGGCCGACCTGGCGCAGACCGTCGCGCTGGTCCCGCAGCTCTCGTTCGCCTTCGACGACACGGTCCGGGCCAACGTCACGCTCGACCGGTCGCACGCCGACGGCACGCCGATCACCGACGAAGAGACCTGGGCGGCGCTCGCCACGGCGCAAGTGAAGCCGTTCGTGGAACGGCTGCCGGAGGGACTCGACACCGAGCTCGGCGAACGCGGCACGACGTTGTCCGGCGGCCAGCGCCAGCGGCTCGTGCTGGCCCGCGCCCTGGCCGGGCAGCCGCGCGTACTGATCCTCGACGACGCGACCAGCGCGGTGGACCCTCGCGTCGAGGCGGCCATCCTCCGGTCGCTCCGATCCACCACCGACTCGGGAACGGGCGGAGCCACGATCCTCGTGGTCGCGTACCGGCGGGCGACGATCGCCCTGGCGGATGAAGTCGTCTATCTGGAACAAGGCCGGGTTGTCGCACACGGCACCCACACGCAACTCTTGGAGAGCGTCCCCGGGTACGCGGGCCTCGTGACCGCGTACGAGAAGGCGGAAGCCGACCGGGACCGGTCCTACGAGGCGGAGGAGCCCGAAGACGACCTCGAGGAACCCGACACAGCGATGGAGATCGTTCGATGAGTGCAGCGGCCGTTCCTGATTCGACCGCGACCGCGACGACCTGGCAGACCCTGAAACGGGGCCTGTCGCTCTCGCCGGAGCTGCGGACCGGCCTGCTCGGCACCCTCGGGCTGGCCATCTTGTCGATGGTGGGCCGGGTCGCCGTGCCGATCGCCATCCAGCAGGGCATCGACGAGGGCTTGCAGGCGCCGGGCGGCCCCGACCTGGGGCGCATCACGATCGGCGCGCTGCTGACGGTGGCCATCCTGGTCTGCACGACCGCCTGCGGCTACCTCATGATGAAGCGCCTGTTCACGGTCTCCGAGACGGCGCTGGCCTCGTTGCGCGTACGCACCTTCCGGCACATCCACGATCTGTCGATGCTGCACCAGCAGACGCAGCGCCGGGGTGTCCTGGTCGCCCGGGTCACCTCCGACGTGGACTCCATCACCCAGTTCCTCCAGTGGGGCGGCGTGATCCTGCTGGTCAACAGTGGACAGATTCTCGTCACGACCGCCGTGATGGCGTTCTACTCGTGGGAGCTGACGCTGGTCGTGCTCGCCGCGTTCGTGCCGTCGGCGTACCTGATCAAGAAGTTCCAGCCGATCCTGTCCACCTTCTACGTCGAGGTCCGCAAACGGGTCGGCGCGCTCTACGGCGCGGTCTCCGAGGCGGTCGTCGGTTCCGCCGTCATCCGGGCCTACGGCGTCGGCGCGCGTACGCAGGAGAAGCTGGACGAGACGATCGGCACCTACGAGAAGGCCCAGAAGCGGGCGCTGCGGATGAGCGTCACCAGCTTCTCCACCGGAGAGCTGGCGGCGGGTCTGGCGATGTCGGCGGTGGTGATCGTCGGCGTGCTGCTGGGCGTCGGCAAGCAGCTGGAGCTGGGCGAACTGGTCGCCTTCCTGTTCCTGGTGACGCTGTTCATCCAGCCGGTGCAGATCGCGACCGAGGTGCTCAACGAGGCGCAGAACGCGATCTCGGGCTGGCGGCGGGTGCTCGACGTCCTCGACGAGAAGCCGGACGTCGCCGACCCGGCGCACGACGGCGTGGACCTGCCGTCCGGCGCCCTCGACCTCACCTTCGAGCACGTGAGCTTCAACTACCCGGAGGGGCCGCGCGTCCTGCACGACGTGCACCTGGAGATCCCGGCCAAGACGAAGGTCGCGGTCGTCGGCGAGACCGGCAGCGGCAAGACCACCTTCGCCAAGCTGCTCACCCGGCTCATGGATCCGACCGAGGGCCGGGTCCTGCTGTCCGGAGTGGACCTGGCGACCGTGCGGTTCGAGTCGCTGCGGTCCCACGTCGTGATGGTGCCGCAGGACGGCTTCCTCTTCGACGACACGATCGGCGCGAACGTGCGGTTCGCCCGGCCGTCGCTGACCGACGACGAGCTGACCGCCGCCTTCGAGGAACTCGGCCTCGGCGACTGGCTGGCCGGGCTGCCCGAGGGCCTGGCGACGTCGGTCGGGGAGCGGGGCGAGGCGCTCAGCGTCGGCGAGCGCCAGCTCGTCGCGCTCGCCCGCGCCTACGTGGCCGACCCGGACCTGCTCGTGCTCGACGAGGCGACCAGCGCGGTCGACCCCGCCACCGAGGTCCGCCTCCAGCGCACGCTCGACGCGGTCACCCGCGGCCGGACGACCGTCGCCATCGCGCACCGGTTGTCCACCGCGCAGGCGGCCGACGAGGTGATCGTGGTGGACAAGGGCGTGATCGTCCAGCGTGGACCACACGAGGACCTCGTGGCCCAGGAGGACTCGGTCTACGCCCGCCTCTACGCGAGTTGGCTCGAACAAACCCGATAGACATTCCGATAGACACTTGGTCGGATCTCCGCGGTGGTCCGGACCGTCCCTCCCGTGACGCCGTCACGTCCGCG
>JABFYB010000360.1 GCA_013361475.1 Hamadaea sp. | reverse complement strand
GTCCCCGTCGTGCCCGGCCTGATCCTGAGCTGGGGCGCCGTCCTCGTCTGGGCGCTGTTCTCCGACGCGGGCTGGGGCCGGTGGCTGGTGCTGTTCATCGCCACCTTCGTCGCCCTGGCCGGCACCGCCGCCAAGTACGCCTGGCCCGGCCGCCGTCTCAAGCAGAGCGGTGTGCCGAACTGGTCGCTGGTGGTGGGTGGTCTGCTCGGGATCGTCGGCTTCTTCGTCGTCCCCATCGTGGGCCTGCCGCTCGGCTTCGTCGTCGGCATCCTGCTCGCCGAGTGGGCACGTCAACGCGACTTCAAGCCCGCGTGGACCGCCACCTGGCACGCCGTCAAAGCCGTCGGCCTCTCGATGCTGATCGAACTCGCCGCCGCGCTCATCATCGCCGTCACCTGGGTCGTCGGCGCCTTCGCCGCCTGACCAGCATTGGCTGGCGAGACGTTCTCGTCAGCTTCTGCCGCCCGAGCCCGGTCGGCTGACGATACAACGGCATCGATGTCACGATGCGGCTGTCTCCGGCGGTGAACAGATGCGGCCTTTCGGACGAACCCCCACCCCTTGAACAGTGATCGATTGATCTAAATACTGGCCCAAGCGGGTCTACAGATCCGATCGCCTCGTGGGGAGGAAACATGAGAATCCAGCTCGACCAGGCCGCCCGGCGGCTGGCCGCGATGATCGGCGCGCTCGCGCTCGGCGTGGTCGCGATCCCGGCGGCCGCCTCGGCCGCGCCACACTTCAGCGCAGCTCAGCTGGCTTCGGCGTACGCCGCGGTCGACGCCTCGGGAGTCGACGGCATCTCCTGGTATGTCGACGAGACCTCCGGCCGCGTCGTCGTCACCGCCGACAAGTCCGTGGACGCCGCCGAACTGGCGACGCTCAAGCGGGCGGCCGGTGTCAACGCGTCGGCGCTGAAGATCGAACGTACCTCGGGCGTCTTCAGCCCGCTGCTGGCGGCCGGTGACGCGATCTACGGCGGCAGCTACCGGTGTTCGCTCGGGTTCAACGTCGTCAGCGGCAGCACCTACTACTTCCTGACCGCCGGGCACTGCGCGTCCCTGGCGAGCACGTGGTACACCAATTCGTCGCACACGACGCTGATCGGCGGCAACGTCGGCTACAGCTTCCCGGGCGACGACTACGCGCTGGTCCGCTACGACAACACCTCGTTGTCGCACTCGGGTGGCTACACCCTCGCCGACGCGTTCGTCGGGGAGTCGGTGACCCGCGACGGCTCGACCACCGGCGTGCACTCCGGCAAGGTCACCGCGCTCAACGTGTCGGTCCGCTACTCCGGCCACCCGGGCGGCAAGGTCAGCGGCCTGATCCAGACCACCGTCTGCGCCGAGGGCGGCGACTCCGGCGGCCCGCTGTACGACGGGAACAAGGCGCTGGGCCTGACCTCGGGCGGCAGCGGCAACTGCTCCACCGGCGGCACCACTTTCTTCCAGCCGGTCCGCGAAGCGGCGAACAAGTACGGCGTCACCATCCTCTGATCGACCCCGTTCGACGCGACCCCGATCGCACCGGGGGCCCGATCCGGCTGACCCGCCGGGCCGGGCCCCTCGGTCTCCCGGGCCACGACTGACCGTTCGGCCGATGCCTTGTCATGGATTGTGACGGGGGCGACTCGACTCGACCAGCACAGATAGCGGTGGGTAACCTCGCTGCCGATGCCCTCGCACAGTCTGCGCCCGCCCGGCGAGCCCGGCCGGGAGCACACCGACCCGAGCACCCGGCCCGTCTTCGTCGACCGGTCGGGGCGCCGCCGTCGGCTGATCACCGTGCTCGGCGCTGCTCTCGGCGTATCCCTGCTGTTGGGGTTGATCGGGCTGGGCGCGAGCCTGCTGGGCGGCGGACCCGCGCAACTACCCGGGTGGCCCGGGCATGGCGGGGCCGCGGAGCCCAAGCCGTCGGTGGTGGCCGAGCCGAGCGGTGAGCCGAGTTCGAGCACCGCGACCACCCGGACGAGTGTCCCGACCGGGAGCGTCTCGCCCAGCGCGACCCCGCGGACCGGGGCGACCTCGGCGCCGCCGGGGCAGACCAACACGCATCGACCGACCGCGAAGCCGAGCCGGTCCCGCAAATGAGCGGCACCCGTCGCGCACCGGCTCGCGAGCCACGGGCGCACTGGATCCTCCTGCTGCTGTCGCTCGTGTTCCTGCTGGCGGCGCTGGCGTTCAACGGGTACGCGCACGGCATCGCGGGCGGCGCGGAACTGCCACGGCCCATCGCCGGCGCGGCCGCCGCCCCGGAGCAGGTGCTGAACGGCGGACCCGTGCTCCGGGCGGACGACGGCAAGGTCGAGTCGCGACGGATGCCGGCCAAGACGATCGCGTTGACCTTCGACGACGGGCCGGACCCGGAGTGGACGCCGAAGGTCCTGGACATCTTGGCGAAGTACCGGGCGCACGCGACGTTCTTCCCGATCGGCTCCCGGGTCAACGAATACCCCGACCTGGTACGCCGCATGACCGCGGAAGGTCACGAGGTCGGCTCGCACACCTTCACCCACGTGGAGATCGCCCGCGTCCCCGGCTGGCGGCGCGACCTGGAACTGGGCATGACGCGGAACGCGATCGCCGGCGCGACCGGGCGCGAGACGACCCTGTTCCGGCCGCCTTTCTCGTCGACGGCCGACGCGCTGCACGAGTACGAGGTGGCCGTCCTGCCCGCCGACGCCTTGATCGTCCTCAACGACCTCGACACCGAGGACTGGCGGCGGCCGGGCGTGGACGCGATCGTCCGGGCCGTCCAGCCGAAGGGCGCCGCCGGGGCGATCGTGCTGATGCACGACAGCGGCGGCGATCGCAGCCAGACGGTGCAGGCGCTGGACAAGCTCATCCCGGCGTTGCAGGCGAAGGGCTACAAGTTCACCACGATCTCCGAGGGGCTCGGACTGCCCGCCGCGGCACCCGCTCCACGCTCGGTGCAGCTCCGGGGCGACGTGCTGCGTACGGTGCAGACGGCGAGCGGCTTCGCGACCGAGGCGATGGGCGTCCTCATGGCCGTCGCGCTGGTGCTGGCGATCGTCCGGCTGCTCGTCCAGATCGTCGCCGCGCAACGGCACGTCCGCGTCGCCCGGCGGCGCTGGCGGGAACGACCCTTCGAAGTGCTCGATCCGGTGTCGATCATCGTCCCGGCGTACAACGAAGAGGCCAACATCGCCGCGACCGTTCGCTCCCTGGTCACCAGCGACTATCCGTACCTCGAGGTCATCGTCGTCGACGACGGCTCCACCGACCGCACCGCCGACATCGTCGAAGGGCTGCGGCTGCGCGGCGTACGGGTCATCCGGCAGGCCAACGCGGGCAAGCCGGCCGCGCTGACCACCGGCATCCGGGCCGCTCGCGCGAACCTGCTCGTCCTCGTCGACGGCGACACCGTCTTCCAGCGCGACACCGTCTACAACCTCGTGCAGGGCTTCACCGACCCGCGCGTCGGGGCGATCGCCGGCAACACCAAGGTGGCCAACCGCAAGGGCCTGCTCGGCCGCTGGCAGCACCTCGAATACGTGATCGGCTTCAACCTCGACCGCCGCCTGTTCGACCTCGCCGGCTGCATGCCCACCATCCCCGGCGCGATCGGCGCCTTCCGCCGCGAAGTGCTCCAGGACGTCGCCTCCGCCGCCGGGATCGTCTCCCCCGACACGCTCGCCGAGGACACCGACCTGACCATGGCGGTCCTGCGGGCGGGCTGGCGGGTCGTCTACGCCGAGCACGCCATCGCCTGGACCGAGGCGCCGTCGTCGCTCCGCCAGCTCTGGCGCCAGCGCTACCGCTGGTGCTACGGCACGATGCAGGCGATGTGGAAGCACCGCCACGCGGTCGCCGAGCGCGGCGGTGGCGGGCGACTCGGCCGCCGCGGGCTGCCCTATCTGCTGATCTTCCAGATCGCGCTGCCACTCGCGGCGCCGGCCGTCGACATCTTCGCGGTCTACGGGTTCATCTTCCTGCCGTGGATCCAGATGCTGGTGGCCTGGTGCGGCTTGCTCGCCATCCAGATCTTCACCGCCTGGTACGCCTTACGCCTGGACCGGGAAAAGTACGGGCCACTGTGGAGCATCGCGTTCCAGCAGATCGTGTACCGGCAGCTGATGTATCTCGTGGTGGTGCAGTCCACGGTGACCGCGTTGCTCGGCAACCGGCTGCGGTGGCAGCGCATGCAGCGTACGGGGGAGGCGGCGGCGCTGCTGAAGTCGGCGTCCCACTGAGCCGGTCACCCGAACAGGCCGGACTCGACGAGGATCACCGCCCCGATCGTCATGAACACCACGGGCACGATCCAGTGACCCCACCGTTCGACGACGGCGATGATCTTCTTGTGCGAGCCGAGCCGCCGGGCGGCCACACACCACACCGCGACGCCGACGGCGAACACGGACACCGTGACGAGGCTGTCGCCGACGCCGATGGTGCGAAACAGCGGCGTGTAGACGGAGATGTTGTCCGCGCCGTTGGCGACCGTCACTCCCACGATGGCGGCCAGCCCGGCGGCGATCACCGGACCCTCCCCGTCGCCACCGCGAACCGCCTTCACCAGCCCGCGTACGCCCATCGCGAACGGCACGAGCCCGGCCAGCCCGACCCAGCGGTCGGGGACGACGGTGAGCCCGAGCGCCGCCACCGCCGAGATCGCCACCAGCGCCCCTACGCCGAGGTACTGGCCGGTCCAGATCTGCCACGGACGAGGGCGGCCCAGGGCGTTGGCCGACAGGAACAACACCGTCAGCACGACGAGGTCGTCGACGTTGGTGCCGGCGAAGAGCCCGGCGGCCACCGCGACCGTGCTGACGAGGTCTCCCATGGCCGGACAGCCTACGGGCCGGGGCTGGGCTGCGCTCCGCGAGATCGGTCGCACCGAACGCGAGCGTCAGTCGCATCTACGACATTGCCCGGCCCGGCAGTCGACCATGACAATGTCCGGATGCCGGAGTCCCAATTCGCCATCGTCGATCGTGCCCTGAAGGGTCAGGCGACGGCCGAGGACCTCAGCCGGGTGCAGGCGAACTTCGAACAGTGGGTCCGGCTCGACTTCGCCGGCGACGAGGCGCTCGCCTTGGCGTACAGCGTGAAAGCCTTGGCCGCGGCGTGCGCCGCCGACTGGGCGACGCTGTCGGAACGGCATCGGTCGGCCCACATCTGGCTGTTCACGCTGCTGTGCCCGGACAAGTCGCGAGTGGACCAGGCGGCGCTGGCCTATCTGTCCTGGATCGACCACGACCTCGCGGCGTCGGCCGAGATCGTCCTGGAGCTGCGCGGCGAGTAGCGCCCTCCCCGCCGGGACCCAGCGGGCAGGGCGCTACGGACTACGGGGCGGCAGTCAGATCCGGTCGGCGACGATCATCAGGTATTGGAACGAACCGTCGCGATAGGACGACAGGAACGGCTGCTCGATGCCGCTGCGGACCGAGGACTGCATCCGCAGTTCCCAGTACGGGATGGTCAGCGGCGTCAGGTCGACCACCTTCACCGGCACCAGGCCGTTCGCGGCCAGCGCCTGGAAGTACGTGCTGCGGGCGTGCACGTTGCAGCGGTAGTGGCTGTCGATGGTCCGGACGGCGGCCGACTTGTCGCCGAGCACGTCGTTGTAGCAGCCGGTGATGTTGACGTAGCGGCCGCCGGGACGCAGGATCCGCGCGAACTCGCGGTACAGGTCGAACAGGTCGACGTACATGGTCGTCTCGTTCGTCCACACCGTACGGACGGAGCCGTCGTCGAACCCGGTGTGCAGCATGTCGTGCAGGTGGAAGCGCACGTGGCTGTCGATGCCGCGCTCGGCCGCCTGCTGGTTGGCGAAGTCGGCCTGGACCTCGGAGATGGTCATCCCGTCGACCTGGCAGCCGAACCGGGCGTGCGCCATGATGCTCGTGCCGCCCCGGCCGCAGCCGGCGTCGAAGAGCCGGTCGTCCGGCTGGATCGGGCCGAACTGGTCGAGGAGCAGATCGGCCTGGGCCGTCTCCAGCCGGTGCAGCTCCTTGATGATCTCGGCGTCGCGGATCGCCCACGGCGCCCGGGCCACCGCCGGGTCGGGCGTCCCGATGCCGTAGTGGTGGTGGTAAAGGCCGTCGACCTTGCCGAGTTCCTCGTTGACCGGGTCGGTGGTATGCACCCGCCAGTAGGCGGCCACCTCTTTCTGATAGTCGCTGAGCGTCAGTTCTTGGGTGCTGGGGGCCATCTGCGTACTCCTCACTCGGTGCGGTGTTCGGCGTCGCGGAACCGGACGCTGCTGCGGTGCCATTCCCGGCTGCCGGCCGCCCAGTTGCGGATGCCGGCCAGGAACAGATGGAGTTCGACGGAGCCGATCGCGGTCAGCTCCTGGCAGGCCTCGTCGAACGCGGCCATGACTTCGTTGTGGATGTCGACGCTGATCGCGGCGGCCTCGTCCAGGCCGCAGCCCCGCTCGGCGGAGACCACCAGCGGCAGACCACCGTCGGGGGTGTCCTGAGCGCTCTCCTTGGCCATCGAGTAGAGGTCGTTGACGATCACGGTCGTCAGCCCGAGCAGTTTGGTCGCCCGGCGTACGCGGGGCTCGAAGTAGAGCTCGGCCGGCAACTGATAGCCGGTGACCAGGTCGGTGGTGGTGACGCAGGGCAGGAAGCTGTTGACCTGACGAGCGGCCAGATAGCGCCACACCGGCGGCATCTGGCCGGTGACCCGCCAGCTCATCTCGCCGGTCGTGCCGATGAAGAAGTGGTCGTTCTCCAGGATCGCGCGGCCGAGCTGGGACGGTGTGGCGTACCGGCGCAGTTCGTCCACACTGGAGCGTAAGGCGGCCAGGATGGGGTCGGCGGCGATGGCGCCGTCCAGCTGGGCCTGGTACTCGCCGGCCAGTTCCCCGTGGTCGATCGCGGCCAGGGCCAGGGTGAGCCGCGAGCCGAGCTGCGGGGGATCCGCGCCGAGCGCCTCGTCGTCGCAGTAGTAGTCGTCCATCACGGTGAGGGCCGCGGTCCACGACGCGGTGGCGAACAGCCGGTCGGCGTCGTCGCTGTCCGGGTGGGCGAGCATCGCGAACCGGCCGAAATTGGCCACCCGCAACATCGTCATCACCGACGGCGGAAAGCCGATCGCCGCCGCCCAGGCCAGCACCCGGTCGTTGACCCGTTCGCCGAGCGGCTCGTCGATCCGGACGGGTTCGGGGCAGTGCAGGCCGGGGAACGGGTCTCCCGGCCGGGACGGCGACTCGGCTGACCCGGCGCCGACGAAGGCCCGGACCGCGGAGGTGCCCAGACCGGTCGGGGCCGGCGCTGACCAATACGTCATGACTCGCTCCGGGAGGTCGGGGGTGGCGACCGAACCGCTCAACCGCTAGTGCCGAGTATGTGTGGTTCGCAGCGATATGTCCACCAGTGACAATAACGTCCGTTTCTGCCTATGCTCGTGGGCAATGTCTGTTCCGCGCACCGTTAGGTGGGATGCGAAATGACGAGCACCCTCGAGCCCCAGACCGCCCCCTCGGCACGCTCTCAGCTGAGCCTGAGCACCGCCGCGGCCCGCAACCTCGCGACGACGACGAAGTCCGTCCCCCAGATGCAGGAGATCTCCTCCCGCTGGTTGCAGCGCAAACTGCCCTGGGTGTCCGTCGCCGGCGGCAGCTACCGGGTCAACCGGCGGCTCAGCTACACGCTCGGCGACGGCCTGCTGACCTTCACCAACGTGGGAACGGCGGTCCGCGTGGTGCCGGCCGAGCTGACCGAACTGCCTGCCCTGCGCGGCTTCCCCGACGAGGAGGTCCTCGCGGCGCTCGCCGACCGGTTCGAGCAACGCGAGTACCGAGCCGGCGAAGTCCTCGCCGAGTTCGGCTCCGTCGTCGACGAGGTGCTGCTCATCGCGCACGGAAAGGTCGACCAGCTGGGCGTCGGGGCGTACGACTCCGCGGTGCGGCTGGGCATCCTCGCCGACGGCCAGTACCTCGGCGAACAGGCCCTCGCCGGAGCGGACGAGATCTGGGACTACACCGCCCGGGCCGTCACGCCCGTGACCGTGCTGGTCCTCACCGCCGAGGAGTTCGCCCGATTCCGTGACCAGGCCGAACCGTTGCGCACCCACCTGGCGGCGAGACGAAGCGCCGCCGAACGGCCCCAGAATCACTACGGTGAGGCCGAGATCGCCCTGGCGGCCGGGCACGTCGGGGAGCCGATGCTGCCCGCGACCTTCGTCGACTACGAGCTGAGCCCTCGAGAGTACGAGCTGAGCGTCGCCCAGACGGTGCTACGCGTCCACACCCGGGTGGCGGACCTCTACAACGATCCGATGAACCAGACCGAGCAGCAGCTGCGGCTCACCGTCGAGGCGCTCCGCGAACGCCAGGAATACGAACTGGTCAACAACCCGGACTTCGGGCTGCTGCACAACGCGGACCTCCAGCAGCGCATCCACACGCGTACCGGGCCGCCGACTCCGGACGATCTCGACGAGCTGCTGTCGATGCGGCGCGGCACGAATCTGATCTTCGCCCACCCGAAGGCGATCTCCGCGTTCTTCCGCGAATGCACCCGCCGCCGGATCTATCCCGACGTCCCCATCGTGAACGGGCACAAGGTCCTCGCCTGGCGCGGCGTGCCGATCTACCCCTGCGGCAAGATCCCCGTCAGCGACGTCCACACCACCGCGATCCTCGCCATGCGTACGGGTGAGGAGGAACAAGGGGTCGTCGGCCTGCGCCCGGCGGCCCTCCCCGACGAGTACGCGGACGGGCTCAACGTGCGGTTCATGGGCGTCAACGATCAGGCGATGATGGCGTACCTGGTGAGCGCCTACTACTCCGCGGCGGTCCTCGTCCCGGACGCGCTGGGCGTCCTCGAGAACGTCCAGGTCGGCCACTACCACGACTGAGCCGGGTCAAACCTCGTCGGGATCCGGCGCCACGTACGCCGGATCCCGACGATCCGCTATGACTCCCTGCGCGGATCAGGTCCAGGGAGAGGCCGGGAACCAGATCAGGCCGATCCGGCTGAGCAGGCGCACGTCCCAGTAGAGGACGGTGAAGACGCCGGCGATCAGGAAGGCCAACGCGGTCAGCGTCGCCGCCCGGGACGGCTTGGCCGCGAGCCAGCGCTGGAGCCGGCCGCCGGAGAGCAGTGCGATCAGCAGGAAGAGCACGGCCATGATGAGGATGTTGCCGACCGACTGCAGGACGAACGCCGCCGCCCCGTAGAACGGGTTGTGGGTCGACGCCGCGTGCCGGAACATGTCGCGGAACAGCGGGTAGGGCCGGCCGATCAGGAAACCGCCGATGAGGGCGCCCATGAGGACCATCGGCGCGTTGGGCAGCCGGCGGGAGATCGCCCGCAGCGGGTCGGGGACGATGCCGAGCGCGGCCAGGCCGAGCACGATCATCACGAGGCCGATCGTCCCGAACGCGATCATCGACTGGATGGATCGGGCGGACAGGTGACCCGGCACCGAGGAGGCGGTCGAGAACTGGGGCATCTTCGTGCCGACGAGGCCGACGACGACCCCGTAGACCGCCGAGACGGTCACCATGCCGACGGTCAGCCAGCCGAGCGGCTTCAGCACCGCGACGATTCGCTCCCGGCGGGTGTGCGACGCGCCGAGCATCGGCCCGACCGCTCCGAACGCGGCGACGTTGCACGCGGTGAACGAGCCGGCGACACCGGTCACGAGAGCGAACAGGATGCCGCTGCCGACGCTCGCGATCGGAGTGTTGTGGGCGTCGTGGCCGAGCACGGAGTCGGCGACCGAGAATCCGATCGTCCGGTCCACGAGTTCGGCGTTCCAGAGCCAGGTGAGCAGGAACCCCACGACGAGGCCGATCGCGGCGATCAGCCAGCGGCGGCGCGGGAACGCGCCGTTGACGAAGAGGGAACTGGGCTGGGGTGCTTCGGACAGACGGATGAGGGTGGATGTCACGGGGATCGTCCTCTCGAAAGACACGCCGTTCCGGCCAGCGCAATGGTCCCCCGTACGCCATTCGCGTGTCTTCTCGAAAAGTGCTCCACCACAATTCGCTAAGTGTCCGGACCCTCCATTGCCGTACGCATTCCGAGATGATGTGTGTAAGCCATCCGGCGAATGATGGCGAACGCGACTTCGAAGAGGACGACGCGGGCGACCACCGTCGGCCCGTTGTCCCCGGACAGCTGCTGGTCGATCTCCCGGATCGCCAGCCGCCCGGCGGCCTCCATGTAGGGCTGGAACCAGCCCGAGCGGATCGGCACGCCCAGCGCCTCCAGCGCCGCGACGACGCGGACGAGGCTCTCACGCTCCGGCGCCTCGCCGCGGATGCACCAGCCGGCGTCGGTGATGATCCGGTCGACCTGGCGGGCGGCGAAGTCCTCGGCCTCGACGCAGCTCGGCGGCACAGCCTGCTCGGGCAACAGCGCCCGGCTGACGATCTGGGCCAGGTGATGCGGCGACAGGCAGCGGCTGTCGATGGCGGCGAGCACTTCGCGTACCGAGGCCAGGCTCATCATGCCGGCCCCGGCCAGCAGCCGGATCAGGCGCAGGCGGTTGAGGTGGGTCTCGTCGTACTCGGCCTGGTTGCGGGCGGTCGGGATGCCCGGTGGCAGCAGCTGCTCCCGCAGATAGAACTTGATCGTCGGGACTGGGACTCCGCTGCGTCGGCTGAGGTGCGAGATCTTCATACTTACGGTGCCATCGGTGTCCGCTGAGCCATGCCTCATAGTTGCATGCTTGATCTTTTTCCGGCAAGCAGATCCCGGCCCGGAGAATTCTATTCTCCGGCCATAGCCCGACCGCTCGACGATCGCAAGTGTAGTGTCAGGAACAGGACGACGATCGCGGGAATTCCGGGATAATCTCCGCGCACATGGATAGTGGAAATCACCACCCACCCCTTTCCAT
Organism: Hamadaea sp.; assembly: GCA_013361475.1. Lineage (GTDB taxonomy): Bacteria > Actinomycetota > Actinomycetes > Mycobacteriales > Micromonosporaceae > Hamadaea. The sequence continues at coordinate 10,353 of JABFYB010000360.1, read as the reverse complement.
ATTGTTGCTCTTTCCGCTGTCCCACTCCGGTCCGTGACCACGCCATCACAGCAGCTCAGCCCCGATCCGCAATCGTCCGGTGTGGACGCCGGCCGTCGGCGTCGTGATTGATCGACCGATACCCCCTCCCTAGCATCACCGACCAGCGGGGACAGTGATGCGACGGCCAAGGGGGAGGCAACGATGGCGGACCACACCGCGGAGCGAGCAGTCGAGCGGGTCATCACGCTGATGCGCGAGAACCTCGACGAGCAGCTCACGGTCGACGACATGGCCCGGACGGCGATGTTCAGCAAGTTTCACTTCTCCCGCATGTTCCAGCGGGTCACCGGGGTCTCCCCCGGCCGGTTCCTCTCGGCGCTGCGCCTGGAGCAGGCCAAACGGCTGCTGATCTCGACGTCGTACAACGTCTCGGACATCAGCCTGCGGGTCGGCTACACCAGCGTCGGCACGTTCAGTTCCCGGTTCACCCGCAGCGTCGGACTCTCGCCGACGACGTATCGGCGGCAGCGCGGGGTCACCGCCGAGATCCGCACCGGCACCCCCGGGTACGCCACGGGCGCCCCGCCGGCCACGGTCAGCGGCATCATCCGGCACGCCAAGCCGAGCCCGCGCCGGCGGCTCATCTTCGCCGGGCTCTTCCGGGATCGCCTCCCGGAAGGGCGTCCGGTCGCCTGCGCGGTGCTGCGGGAACCGGGGCCGTTCCTCATCGAACAGGTCCCGGCCGGGATGTGGTACCTGCTGATGCACTCGGTGCCCAAAGGCGCCGAGACGGCCCGCAACGACGACCTGACCGAGGTCGCCACCTGCGGCCCGATCGCCGTACGCCCCGGCGCCGCCGTCGAAGGCTGCGACGCGTTGCTGCAACCGGCCCGGCACCTCGATCCGCCGGTGCTGCTGGCGTTGCTGGACGTGCGTACGGCGGCCTTGGAAGTCGCGCTGGAACAGGTCTGAGACGAAGGCGGCCCGGGTCGGCGAACCCGGGCCGCCGGCTCATCGAGCCGACCGCACTCCCGGCGGCTCGCCCTAGCGGCTCCCCGGCTTGTGGACGGTCATCGGCAGGCCACCCCGGATCCGCAGCGACAGCATCGGCTCGGGCACGACCTCGTAGCCGGCGGCCTGCTCCAGCCGCAGGTCCCGGGACAGCATGGCGAGCACGATCGTGGCCTCCATCAGCCCGAGGTGGTTGCCGACGCAGAACCGGGGTCCGGCGCCGAACGGGATGTAGGCGTACCGGGGGCGGTCGGTCGGGGTCGACGGATCGAACCGTTCGGGATCGAACCGCTCCGGGTCGCGCCAGAACGCCGGATGGCGGTGCATCGTGAACGGGCTGATCACCACGTCCGCCCCGGCCGGCACGTGATAGCCGCCGACGACGTCGTCGGCCAACGCCTTGCGCGGCAACAGCCATACCGGCGGGAACAGGCGCATGACCTCGTCCACGACCGTCGCCGTGTAGCGCAGCCGGCCCAGGTCGTCGAAGTCGGGCAGCCGGTCGCCGAGGACCTCCACCGCCTCCGCGTGCAGCTTTTCGCGTACCCCTGGGTTCTTGTCGATCAGATGGAGCGCCCAGCTGAGCGTGCTCGCGGTGGTCTCGTGCCCGGCGAGCAGCAGGGTGACCAGCTCGTCGCGCAGGCGCTCGCGACCGACCTTGGGGTCGGCCTCGGCGCGGGTGGAGATGATGAGCCGGGACAGCACGTCGTCGCGGTCGACGGTGTCGCCGCGGGCCGCGACCAGCCGGCGGACGATCTCCTCCAGCGCACCGCGCGCCCGGCGGAACCGCCGCTGGCGTGGCAGCGGAATCCAGGTCGGGACCATGCTGAGCGTCTCCAGCTCGAACATGGCCTGGTCCTGGACGGCGCTGAAGTGCGACCCGATGTCCCCGTACGCCCCCAGATCCGCGTCGAGCAGCGTCTGGCCGAGGACGCCGAGGGTGAGGCCGGTCATCTCGCGGACGACGTCGACCGGCCCCTTCCCCTGGTACGCCTTGAGCCGGTCGACGAGCTGCTGAGCCTGGAGGGCGATGACCCCCGCCTGGGCGGCGATGCGGCGGCTCTGGAACGCGGGCTGGATGACTTTGCGCTGCTTGCGCCAGAGGTCGCCCTCGCTCGTGAGCAGCCCGTCGCCGAGCGCCCGCCGGGCGTGCACCAGGCCGATGCCCTTGTGATAGTTGGCGGCGTTGTCGGCCAGCACATGCTTGGCGTAGTCGGGATGGTTGAAGAAGTAGAGCGTCTTGTGCCCGACCCGCAGCCGGGACGCGTCGCCGTACTGTTCGGCGGCCGACGACATCATGCCGATCCGGTCCTGGGTCATCACGACCAGCATCCGCATCGCGAGATGCCACGGCGAGGTCGGCGGGTGCACGGCGGCGGTGGTCATGCGATCACCGACCTGCGGCCGGCGCTCGCACGACTAAGACTGAGTTGGCCGATGCCCGGCCCAAGGCCGATCATGAGGTCACCTCGTTCCGCGCCGGTTCCAGCTGCCGGAAGCGGCCCCGCAGGAAGAGCAGGGCCTCCTCCTCGTCGGTCCGGCTGAGCCAGACCAGGCGGCCGAGGAAGATCGTGTGATCCCCGCCGGCGTACGCCCGCTGCACCTCGCACTCGAAGTGGCACAACGCGTCCGTGATGAGGGGCGCGCCGGTGACCGGGCCGGGGACCCAGTCGACCGCGTCGAACTGTTCGGCGCCGAGCGGCCGGTGATTGTCGGCGAAGTAGCGGGCCAGCCCGGCCTGGCGTTCGGCCAGCACGGACACCGCGAACTGCCCCGCGTCGCACAGGACGCTGTGCATCACCGCGCCCCGGTCGACGCAGACCAGCACGAGCGGCGGGTCGAGCGAGACGCTGGTGAAGGAGTTGGCGGTCATCCCGTGGGGGATGTCGCCACCGACGGTCACGACCGTGACGCCGGTGGCGAACGTCCCGAAGGCCCGCCGCAGCGATTTCGTGTCGGCCAGCTCGGCCGATCCCGCGTGTACGCTCACCGTCAGCTCCGCGCCGGGGCGAGCAGGTACGGTTCCAGCGCCTGCACGAGCGCCTCGGGGACGCGCGACGGCACAGTGCGCGTGTTCGGCCCCCGCATGCAGGCCACCCGCTGCGATCCGCGGGCCACCAGGGTCTCGGCGCCGTCCGGTCCCAGCCGGACGTAGTCGAATCCGAAGTGGACCTGTGTCTGGGCGAGTTCCAGCAGGTGCATCCGGATCGACAGCTCGTCGAACGCGGTGATCTCCGCGAAGAACTCGCAGTCGACCTTCAACGTGAACAGCTTCAGGTCGTCGCGGACGTCGGCCAGCACCGCGGGGGCGCGCTCCTTGAGGAACATCTCCCGGCAGCGGCCCTGCCAGCGCAAGTAGTTCACGTAGTACACGTTGCCCACGAGGTTGGTCTCCTCGAACCCGACGACGTGCCTGTACTCGTAGTAGCGCTCCACCTCAGTTCCGCCCTTCCGTCAGCACGGCGAACACCACCGGCTCGGTGACGCCGCGCACCTTGGTGACAAACGTCGCGATCCGCAGCTCGCCGTAGGAGAAGACGACCCACCCGGACCGCTGCGCGTGCAGCAGGGTCAGCGGGCCGCGCGGCGGCTGCCCCGCCTTCTGCAGGCACTCGATCGCCGCCCAGACGCGGACGCCCGCGGTGTCGGCGGTCTCCCCCGGCTCCTGGGCGACGAGGTCGGCCAGCATCTTCAGCGAGCCGAGCAGCCGCTGCCAGTCCTCGTCGGACCGGGCCGAGGCGAGGTCGACGTCGCAGCCGAGCGGGCCGCTGCCGCTGACACACAGGGTCAGACCGGCCTTGTGCGCGCTGGAGACCCGGTCGCCGCCGGCCAGTTCCGGCCGACCGTCCGTGCGATAGGCGATCTTGACGGGGCGGCCCAGCGACCGGCTCGCCGCCAACGCCGTCCGGGCTCGCCGCTGGGCGATCAGATCGCCGGGGTACGCGTCGGCCTCGTCCGGTTCGACGGTCACCGCGATCTCGGCCCCCAGCAGGTCACCGAGCGACCGCTCCAGGTACGGGCCGAGCAGGGGCGCGACCCACGGTCCGGAGCCGTCGTTCTTGCGTACGGCGCGCAGGCGCAAGCCCTCCCACCGCTCGATCACCGTGCCGTCGGGCGTCCGCAGGGCGATGTCGTAGACGTAGGTGTCGCCGTCGCGCGACCGCTCGGTCGCGGCGAACCGCAACGCCTCGGCGTCGAACATCACCGGCCCGGCCGACCAGATCCGCTCGATGCCCTGCGGCAACAGAGTCGCATCCGGTACGCACACCTGGTTGCCGTGCATCAGCGCGTCGCGTACGCCGGGATCGCCGAGCAGGAGGTCGGCCGGGAGGAACCCGGCGAACCACGGCGTACCGCGGTCGGCGGCGACATCCGCGTCGACGTGCCGGGCGGCGGCGCGATGGTACGCCCGCAGCCGCTGGAACCGGTCGCCCTGGAACAGCACCGGCCCGTACAACTCCGACGCCGGGTCGAGCGGCACCACCGGCAGTCCAGTGACCTGCTCCGGCGGCCCGTCCGGGATGGGCGGCGCGTCATAGCGCAACCGGGCCCGGAAGTGGTCGGCGGCGAACCCCGTCTCCTCGCTGTGGATGGCGACTTCCACGATGTCCGGTCCGGTCACGACGGCCGCGACGCGGATCCGCGTACGGCCCGACGGGGGCACCACGATCGGCCGCAGGAACTCGGCCTGCTCGAAGGCCGGCGTACCGGTCCGCCCGGTGACGGCCGCGGCGACCTGGGCCATCGCCTCCATCCCGAACACCGCCGGGAACAGCAGGTTGCCGTCCAGCAGGTGATCGGCCAGGTACAGATCCGACCCCGCGCTCAGCTCGGCCTCGCTGACCAGCTCGGCGCCGTGGTACCGGACCAGCGGCCGGTCGAGGAACCGCAGCAGGGGCAGGTCCGGCAGGTCGTAGCGCACTGTGTCGATGCCCTGGGTACGCCCGGAGATGACGGTCACCGTCGGCGCGTCCGGGTCGGCGACGAGCCGCCGCAGGATGGCGATCCCCTGCTCCGGCGTGATCGGGGTGACTCCGTCGCGGGCCAGTGACTCCACCACGGACAGCCGTTCACCCATGCCGACGCCGGACCAGACCGACCACTCCAGGCAGAGCGCACGGCACCCCGGGTTGTCGCGGCCGACTTGGCGGGTCAGCTCGGCCAGCCAGTCGTTCGCGGTCGCGTAGTGCGCCTCGCCGCGCAGCCCGGCCCGGCCGATGATGCTGCCGAGCGTCACCAGCAGCTTCAGCTTCGCCGGCTCGACGGCGGCCAGCACCGCGCGCAGACCGCCGAGTTTCGGCGCGAACGTGGACTCGAAGTGGCTCATCTCCACAGTGGTCAGCGACGCCGGCTCATTCCGGCCGGCGCCGTGCAGCACCGCGGTGACCGGTCCCAGCTTCTTCGTCAGCTCCGCCACCGCCGCGGCGACCTGACCGGCGTCGGTGACGTCGGCCCGGGCGTACTCGACGGTGACACCCTGACTCCGCATCCGGTCGAGGTTGGCGGCGAGTTCGGCGTCCTGCGCCGGATCGGAGCGGCCGAGCAGAGCCAGCTTCGCCCCGCTGTCCCCCGCGAGGGCCAGCGCGCACTCGGCGGTGATGCCCTTGCCACCACCCGTCACGAGCAGCACGTCCGGCTCACCCAGGAGCTGGTGCGTACGCTCGGGGGCGTACGGGAGGACGCGCAGCGTCGGCACCCGGCGTACGCCTCGCTCGTCGTAGAACGCCTCGGCGAACCGCGCGGTCGAGGCGACCTCGGCCACGATCCAGTCGACGGCCTTCTCCGACAGCTCCGCGGCGGCCGGCACGTGGACGATCGTCACGCGGAGGTCGGGCGCCTCCAGCCGCAGCGTCTTGGCCAGCCCGGCCGCGCCGCGGTCGTGCTGGACGAGGACGAAGCGGTTGCCGAGCTTGCCGGACAACACCGCCTTGGCCCCGAGCAGAGCCAGTTCGAGCTGCTGTTCGGTGCAGTTCTCCGGCAGACAGACCAGGACGCCGCCGCCGACGCCGGCCCGTTCGAGCCGGTACCGGAGAGGTTCGGCGAGCACGTGGTCCGCGTCGGAGTAGACCCGCCACGAACCGTTCTCCTCCACCGCCGTACGCGTCGGCCGGGCCAGTTCGTCGAGGTCCACCGCCCACGGCCGGGACCAGGGCGCGGCTCCGGCGACGACGGGCGCGGCGGCGTCTCCGGACAACGAGGTCTGCTCCAGCTCGGCCAGCGCCTCGGCCAGTTCCTTGACGGTGGCGGTGGCGAAGTTGGTCGGGGTCTGCGCGGCGGCGATGCCGAGCTGCCCGGCGACCTGGTTGACGACCTGCCCGACGGTGATCGAGCTGAGGTGCAGGTCGTCCAGCAGCCGGCTGTCCTCACGGACCAGGTCCAGCGGCAGTTCGGCGCGTTCGGAGGCCATCCGCCGCAGCATGTCCATAATGGACTCGCCCTCGACCTGCTCCACCGGGGCTCGCTCCACCACGGCCGCACGCTTGGTGGCGGTGATCGAGACCTGGGGTGCCGACTCGCACGGGCTGGCGAAGAACGAGAACTCCGCCCCGATCTTCAGCGGACGGCTCAGCCGGCCGTGGAAGAGAGCGGCGTCCACCGGAGCGGCGTTGACCACGAAGGCGGCGGCCACCACCCGCAGTACGCCCGCCAGCGACTCGTCGTCGGTGTCGAGCGCGACGGCCGGAACGTCCACAGCGGACGAAGCCAGCCCGCTGAGCACCCGGCCCGGCCCGACCTCGACGAACAGGTCGACCTCCTTGGCCGCGATCGCCACCGCCTGGCTGAACTGCACCGGCTCGGTGATCTGCCGGCCGAGCAGCGCCCGCAGATCGGCGTCGGCGGCCAGCGGCTCCCCCGTGACGGTGGAGACGACTCGGCGGCCGAGCGGAGCGAAGGTCTCCTCGGCGATCGCCGTGGCGAACGCCTCGGCCGACGGCGCCACGAGCGGGGAGTGGAACGCGTGCGAGACGCGCAGGCGCGCGGCGGCGAAGCCGGCGTCGCGGGCGCGCGAGCACACCTCGTCGACGGCGTCGTGCGTACCGGCGATCACGGTCTGCTTCGGCCCGTTGAACCCGGCGACGACGACGGGCAGATCGGCCATCAGCCGCTCCACCGTCTCGGCTCCGGCCTCGACGCTCGCCATCGTGCCGCGCTGGCTGTGCTGGGACATCGCCGCTCCGCGTACCTTGGCGACGTCGAGGAGCGTCTTCTCGTCGAACGCCCCCGCCCAGTGCAGGGCGCTCAGCTCACCGAGGCTGTGCCCGACCGCGACGGTCGCGTCCAGCCCCAGCGTGGCGAGGACCCGCAGACCGGCCAGCGTCCCGGTGGCGATGCGCGGCTGGGCCACCTCGGTGGCGACGAGGTCGGCCGCCTCCGGGAGCCCCGATCGCGCGTACACCTCGTCGGCCTCGGCGAACCGGCGCCGCAACGCGCCGCCGCCCATCGTGCGGCCCGAACCCTGGCCCGGGAACAGGTAGCCGATCCGGCCCGGCCCGGCGGCGTGGCCCAGGAAGGACCGGCCGTCCGCGGCGAACACCGTGGTCTCCCCCGCGTCCAGCTTCTCGACCAGGCCCCGCAGCCGCCGCTCGGCGTCCTCCGGCGACGAGGTCACGACCGCCGCGCGGTAGGGCAACTCGCGGAGTTCCTTGTGGAGGGTCACGGCGACGTCGGCCAGCTGGGCGTACGCGACGGTGGGCACGAACTCGGCGAGCTGGACGAGCCGGTCGCGCAGCTCGGCGGCGGACGCGGCGTCCACGGTGAGCAGCTCCGCGTCCTGCAACGACGACGCCAACGCCTTGGTACGCGTGTCGAGCCCGACCCGGCGGCGACGGTGGCCGTCGTTCTCCAGGACGATGTGAGTGTTGATCCCGCCGAAGCCCATCGCCGTGATGCCGGCTCGGATGGCCGAGCCCTCGGGGAACGGCTCCGCCTTGCGCAGTACGCGCAACTGGGCGCCGTCCTCGACGAGCAGCTCGTGCGGGTCGGGGCAGCCGATCGCGGGCGGCAGCACGTGGTGGTGGACCGCCATGGCCGCCTTGATGAGCCCGGCGACTCCGGCGGCCGCCTTGGTGTGCCCGATCATCGCCTTGATGGAGCTGATGGCGGCGGGCTGACCGGTCGCACCGGCGGTGTCCCGGGCCAGGGTGAGCGCCCGCAGCTCGGTGGAGTCGCCGACGGCGGTGCCGGTCCCGTGCCCCTCGAACAGCGGAACGGTCTCGATGCCGAACCCGGCCCGCGCGTACGCCCGGCGCAGCGCCAGCTGATAGCCGCTCACCTCGGGCCGGGTGATGCCGCCCTTGCCGTCGGAGGAGATGCCCCACCCGGCGACGGTGGCGTAGATCCGGTGGCCGGCCTTGCGGGCGTCGTCCTCCCGCATCAGCACGACCATGCCGCAGCCCTCGCCCGGCCAGAAGCCGTTGGAGCCCTTGTCGTAGACCTTCATCTCGCCGGTGGCGAGCGCGCCGGTCTTGGCGAAGCCGATGATCTCGAACGGGTCGATGGAGAGGTCGACGCCGCCCGCGACGACGACGTCCAGCTCCCCGTCGACCAGGCCCTTGCAGGCGGTGGCGACCGACAGCAGCGACGACGAGCACGCGCCGTCCACGGTGTAGCCGCCGCCCTTGAGATCGAAGTGGTTGCAGATGCGCCCGGCGATGGTGTTCGACAGACCGCCCGCGAGGGTGTCCTCGTCGATCTCGGGGAACGGGCTCTTGAAGGTCGCCTCGAACTCGTCCAGGAACGTGCCCAGCTGGTCGTCGTTCCAGTCCTGCTCCTTCAACGCCGCGGCGACCATGCGGCGGACGAACGGCCAGCGCAGCCGCAGCTGGTTGGCCCGGGAGAACTCGCCGGTGAGGCTGTTGCCGACGACGACACCGGTACGCTCCCGCGGCAGCCCTTCGGCCATCGGGAAACCGGCGTCGGCCAGCGCCATCGCGGCCACGTCCAGCGCGAGCCAGTGCGTCAGGTCGGTGGACCGGTAGGTGCTGCCCGCGACCTTGTACGCGACCCGGTTGAACTCGTAGCCCTCGATGACCGCGGCGTTGCGGGCGTAGAACCGGTCGGGGGTGGTGGGATCGGGGTCGTAGTAGTCGGCCAGCCGCATCCGGACGTCGGGCAGGCGGCGGAAGGCCCGCCTACCCGAGACCGCGTTCTCCCACAGCTCTCTCGGCGAGGTGGCGTCCGGGTAGCGGCAGGCCATCCCGACTATGGCGATTCTGGTCATGCTCAGCGGCCTCCATGAGTTCGGCGGGATCGGCTGGTCAAGCGGTGATGTGGGCCGCGAAGGCGGCCGAGATGCGGCGGCGCCAGACCTCCCAGGCCGGCACGCGTCCGGAGTCGGTCAGCCCCACGAGCGCCTCGTCGGTGACCTTCCGGGCGGCGTCGACCGACGTGCCGCAGAAGATCTGGGTGGCCAGTTCGTTGTGCGGCACGGTCAGCCCGGCCCGGGCGCGGGCGCCGGCGGCGAAGGCCGCGCCCTGCGCGATCTGCGGCCGGAAGTGCGCGCCCAGCTCCCAGAAGCGGCGCAGTTCGGTCTCGTCCACGCCACCGGCGTAGGTGGCGGCCAGCCCGGCTCCGGCGTACAGGTCGGCGTGGCGCTCGGCCGGGAACCGGTTGATCAACCGGACGACCTCCTCGGGATCGGTGCCGCCGACGAACCACATCGCCCGGCCGATGCCCTGGTCGATGGCGTGGTTGGCGTACCACTGGAACTGGCCGCCCGCCGGACCCGCCGGCCACGGGAAGTCGAGCTCCTGGAAGTGCCGGCCCACATACTTCTCCGTGCGGAAGTACGCCTGGTGGAAGCCGTAGCCGTCCAGCACGAGCCAGCGCAGCAACGGATCGGGCGCGTGCAGGGTGCCCCAGCGGAACCGTGGTAGCCGCGCCATCGCCCAGCCGACCCCGACGTACGCCATGTAGACGTGGTCGTCGCCGCGCCCGCTCAGAAACTCGGCGACCAAGGTCTTCCGCCCGATCGGCAGCCCCTCCCGGACGGCGAGAGCCATCGCGGCCCCCTCGTACGCGAAGCCGCGAAACCGCGTCGGGACCTGCTCCAGCCGAGGTTCGGCGTCCCGTCCGGTACGCGCTTCGGCGGCGTACGCGTACCCGGCGAGGAAGCTGGCGCCGACGGTCTCCAGCAGTTCGCGGCCGGCGTCGGACTTGACGTGGAAGCCGCGGACGTCCATCCGCGTCTCGGCGACCGACGGCGTCAGGATACGGCGTCGCATTGCTCGGTAAAGGCTCATGAAAGCGCTCCGAATCGTCTGAAGGATGCCACGGGCGGCGCTGCTGGAATCGTCTCAGCGCGATGGCCCGGATTCTTCTTCTGGCGTGCCTACATATGCGCATGCATTGCGCTCTCGG